>NZ_AWXA01000007.1:0-158042 GCF_000478965.1 Megasphaera vaginalis (ex Srinivasan et al. 2021) | reverse complement strand
CGATCAATTTCATTACCGGAGCGGGATTGAAGAAATGCATGCCGATAACTTTATCCGGACGGTTGGTAGCTGCGGCGATTTCCGTAATCGGCAAGGAAGACGTGTTGGAAGCCAGGATCGTATGCGCCGGGCATTTTTCGCCCAAGTTCCGGAAAATTTCCGCTTTGATCTTCATGTTTTCGATAGCCGCTTCAACAACGAGATCAACATCTTTCATGTTTTCTTCCGTAATTTCAACGATGCCCGTCAATTTGCCCATGCATGCGTCTTTATCGGCTTGCGTCATTTTTTCTTTGGAAACCAGTTTCGTTAAGCTTTTGTCGATTTTCTTAACGCCGCCGTCAATAAATTCCTGTTTGATATCGTTCAAGATAACGTCGCAGCCTTTTGTCAGGAAGACTTGAGCAATACCGGAACCCATTGTACCTGCACCAATTACCATTACTTTTTTACAAAACATGTCTAACTCCTCCTTTAAATTGTCGCGTGATTTTTTTCACTTAGCAGTTCCAAAAAAAAGCACGCAAATTAAAAATCAGATGCATTGCTTATACTCCTAGTATATCACTTCCTGTGAAAAAATCCACTACATATGGGGTGTATATTTCATTAAAACCCATATCCGCATATATATTTTTCGCTGCCCTGTATGAATTCCTATGACTTTCAATTATACGTTTCTGGAATTATTACTAACGCAAAGTCTTTTTTGAGACACTAAGAGCGAAAACATTACACCCTTTTTCACAATATGACAAATAAAAAAGGCCGGATAATCCGGCCTTTCCGCGCTTATATGCCGCTTTCCTGCAGCGCTTCCAACAGCTTTTTCCTCCGTCCATACTGTTGCTGATAATAGTCCGTTACAGACTGCTGAGGAGAGAAAGTATCTTTGACGATAAAATTCGTTTGCAAGGCTTCTTTCAAATCGGTCACATCGCCTTGGCTGTACGCCGCTACCAGGCAATTGGTCGGCACGGCGCCGCCGGCCACTTCCAGCGTAACGACTTCCGTCGCCAACATATCGGCCTTGATCTGATTCCAAAGCGCGTCACGGCTGCCGCCTTCCGTGACCGTAAGCTGCGACAAGTCGATGCCGGCGTTGCGGTAACGTTCGGTAATTTCCAGATAATTGTAGCCGATCCCTTCGAGGACACACCGCCACATGGCGCCTTGATCGGAATCGAGCGTCAAACCGGAAAAGACGCCGCGCACATCCGGGTAATCGCCGTTGCCGCCGGTCAAATAGGGGATAAAAAACGCGCCGTCGCAGCCGGCGGGATGACGGCGTGCCAATTCGTCGAGCGTACCGTAATACTCATCGCTCTGCTTTCGACAAACGCTGTCCTTGAACCAGCGAAGCGCCAGACCGCCGGTCCGGACGAAGCCCCAATAGAAATACGTGTTTTCCAGCGTTCCGGAATTGAAGATCAGTCCGCTGCCGGGAACGGAAAGAGCGGGAATGATGCCGTCTGTCGACACGCAGAACATGGCGCACGTGCCGGCTACGTCAACGCCGCGCCCGGCTTCGAGAATACCGCTGCCCATCATGGATTCCATCGTATCGCCGGCGCCGGCGCAGATGGGAATGCCGGCGGGAAAGCCCGTTTCTTCGGCATCCTTTTCGCACAAAGAGCCGATAATATCCCACGGTTTTACAATGCGCGGCAAATAGGCCGCGTCAATGCCGAGAATTTCCAACTGCCGCGGCGACCATTCCTTTTGCATTACATGATAGCCCAATCCCCAGCCCGAAAGCGTGCCCCAGTCGATAAAGGCGTCGTTCCCGCCGAGTCCGGCGAGGTGCAGCAGAACATACGGGCAATTATGAACGAATTTAACGCCTTTGGCGGCAAAAGCCGGCACATGTTTCAGAAACCAGCGCGCAAACATGGCCGGAAACATGACGCTCGGTTCGGCATTGCCCGTCTCTTCAGCCCAGATCCGCAGTCCCTGCGCCTTTAGCCGTTCGACATCATCTGCCGTACGGCTGTCAAGATAATTGACATACGGCGTAACGGGATTTCCGGCGGCGTCAATGCCGGCGATGCCGCAAATGATCCCGTCGCCCATGATGGCCCGTACCGACTTGACGGATAAATGCTTCTGCCGCATCTGATAACTGCACGAACGCATGCACTGCTTGATCAGCCGATAGTACTCGTCAATATCCATCTCCACCCAGCCGGGCTGCGGATAAGACAGCGTCGTCTTCGCCGTGTCCATGGCTACGCAATTCATCTGCCCGTCATAGACGGCAACTTTCACGCTTTGCGTGCCGGCATCAAAACCGAGATAATAATTTTTCTCCATCATTGCCTCCTTACGCCTTCGGCACAAAGAAAAAAAGACCGGAAAAACCAGTCTTTGCATGGGAAACAAGGCAAGGCAAACAGGCCCTGCAGCCGTCTTTTCCCATCCAGACTGTAACTGTCGGTATCGAAATTGCATCGATTCAACTCTTTTCAGAGCTTGCGGACTGTACCGCCGGTCAGGAATATGAAGGAAGCCCCTTCTCACCTTGCCCCAAAGACGATTTTATATTCGATTTGTTTTCTTCCCTTCATGATACAGGGAGAGCTAAAAAAATGCAAGAAGGATTTACTTGACACGATGGAAAAAAAAGCTGCTCAATTTGGAAACGAGCGTATCCGTCGACGCCTCACAAGCAGGAAAACGCTGCAAGCCGCTTTTTTGCTCGATACAAGACAGAAAAGCATCCATCGACTGCGCAATATCGAGGAGCGTCTCGCCCGTCAGCGCATCCAGCCAAGCGCCGTTATGCAGATCGTATCGCTCCAGGATCGCCCACAGATGCGCAAACTCCTGATCCTTACCGGCGTCGGGAAACACTTGCAGCAGGACGATTCGCGATTTTTCCGCCAACGGCTTGTCAATGAAAGCCTGCACGTCTACTTGTTCGGCAAAGTGCGGCAGCCAGCGGTGCAGCACCGTTTCATAAAAGGCGAAGAGAGACAAAGAAGCAACACGTTCATAACGGCGTGCTGCCTTCTCTGCATGGAATCGGTTCTTCTCTCTTCGTTTTGCCGCCAAGCGCGCGAAGGCCTGATAATCGGCCCAAAGCTCGCCTGTCAGCGAAGCCTTCATGATCGCCGCCTCGCCGTTATCGAATACGGTGATATCAATTTTAGACTTCATCAGCGCGGACCTGCTTATAATTGACTCGTGCAATGCGGACAGCGTGTCGCGTCATCGGCTACGGGCTGTTTGCAATAAGGGCAGAGACGCGGTTCCGGAGCATCTTCTTCTTCTTTCTTCGAGAGTCGGTTGATCTGGGAAATAACCACGAAAATCGCAAAGGCGATAATTAAAAATTCAACGACCGTATTGATGAATAACCCGTAAGCGATGACGGGAACGCCTTGTGCCTGCGCTTCCGCCAGCGTTTCGACATGTTTGCTGCCGAGAGAAATGAATAAGTTCGAAAAATCGACGCCGCCGAGAATCAGCCCCAAAGGCGGCATGATGATATTGGCAATCAGCGAAGCGACGATCTTGCCGAATGCCGCGCCGATGACGACGCCGACAGCCATGTCGATAACATTGCCGCGCAAAACAAACGCTTTGAATTCTTCCATAAGTTGTTTCATAAGTACCTCCTGTTGTTCAGCAAAATCAACTACGTGTATATACTATCGCCTGTCAGAGACAAGACGGAATTGTAAGCCCCAGGATCAGTTTCAGACGATCTTTGCCTCTTTCTCCGCCAACCTGTCGAGGATCTTGCCGTAACCGCCGCTGCCGTACATCAGGCAGCGTTTGATGCGGCTGATCGTCGCCGTACTGGCGCCGGTCTTCTTGACGATATCTTCATAAATTTCTCCGCCTTTCAACATGCGGGCCACTTCCAGTCGCGCCGAAATGGCTTTCATTTCCTGAATCGTGCAGATATCTTCAAAAAATTCGTAGCACTCCTCCAAATCCCGCAATTCGAGAATCGCTTCAAAAAGCTGGTCATGGAGATGATCTTTCAACCGTTCGTTACTGCTCATGGCGCATCACTGTTCCTCTTCATCAAATTAAAGTTTTTTTACATTATAAGACAAATCTCAGAGATTGTCGACAAAAAACAGCTATCCATACAAAAACATTACATGGCAAAAAGATCATACTGTTCATCTTCCGCCATATCGCCGAGGCAGCCGTATTCCGTCATCGTTTCGATCAGCGACTGCGAGACCTTGCCGCGCAGCTTCAGATCGGCCTTGGACGTGAACGGCGCTTCCCGGCGGGCCGTGACAATCTGTTCGGCGACATTTTCTCCCAACCCGTCTATTGCCGTAAACGGCGGCAATATTTTACCGTCGCAAATCGTAAATTTCGTCGCCGCCGATTTGCTGATATCGACGTTCAAAAAGGCGTAGCCGCGCAGACTCATTTCAACGGCAAGTTCCAACGCCGAATAGAGATCCTGATCAATCTTGGACGCGTCCTTCCCCTGCTGGGCAATGGTCTTCATCTTATGGCGCTGCGTTTCCAGGCCGCCGGTCATAACCGGCAAATTGAACGCCTTGGCGCGAATCGTGAAATACGCCGCGTAATACGCTAAGGGATAGTTGATCTTGTACCAGGCGATACGGAAGGCCATCATGACGTAAGCGACGGCATGGGCGCGGGGAAACAGATAGCCGATCTTCTGACACGACTCGATGAACCACTGCGGTATGCCGCCGGCTTTCAGTTCGCCTTCGTAGTCCGTATTCTTTTTGCCCAGCTTATCGAGTTTATCGATGCCCTTCCCTTTTCGGACATTTTCCATGACTTTGAAACTCGTCTTCGGCTTGATGCCGTGCTCGATCAGATAGTTCATGATATCGTCGCGCGTCGATACGGCTTCTTTCAATTCCACCGTTTTCGAGCGGATCAAATCCTGCGCGTTGTTCAACCAGACGTCGGTGCCGTGGGAAAAACCGGAGATTCGCACCAGGCCTGAAAAGGTCTGCGGTTTCGTGTCAACCAGCATTTGCCGTACGAAGGGCGTGCCGAATTCGGGAATGCCGAAGCTGCCGACTTCGGAACCCAACTCTTCCGGCGTCAGGCCCAGGGCCTTCGTCGAACTGAAAAGACTCATCGTCGCCGGATCATCAAAGGGAATCGTCGTCGCGTCGACTCCCGTCAGATCCTCGAGCATGCGGATAACGGTCGGATCATCGTGTCCGAGAATATCCAGCTTGACCAGACGTCCTTCGATGGAATGATAATCGAAATGCGTCGTAATGATGCCGCTGTCCTTTTTGTTGGCCGGATATTGAACCGGCGTAAAATGATGTATATCCATATCGCGCGGAATAACCATGACGCCGCCGGGATGCTGCCCCGTCGTATTCTTGATGCCCGTGCAGCCGTTGACCAGGCTGTTGACATAGGCCTCATTGACCTTGATGCCGCGCGCCTCAGCCCACTTCATGACATAGCCGTAAGCCGTCTTATCCTTAATGGCGCCAATCGTGCCGGCGCGGAAAACATTGTCCTTGCCGAACAGTTCTTCCGTATACTTATGCGCTTTCGGATGATATTCACCGGAGAAATTCAAATCGATATCGGGAACCTTGTCGCCGTCAAACCCGAGGAAAATGGCGAAAGGAATATTGTGGCCGTCTTTGTGCAGCGCTTCGCCGCAGACCGGGCACGCTTTATCAGGCAGGTCGAAACCGCCGCCGACGGACCCGTCGGTAAAAAATTCGCTGTACCGGCAATGGGGGCAAACATAGTGCGGCGGCAGCGGATTGACTTCCGTAATATCCGACATCGTCGCCACGAAAGAAGACCCGACGGATCCCCGCGAACCGACGAGATAGCCGTCGTCATTGGAATGCTTGACCAGCTTGTGGGCGATATAGTACAAAACGCCGAACCCGTGCCCCAAAATGGAGGTGAACTCTTCCGTCAGGCGATCGGCGACGATCTGCGGCAGCGGCTCACCGTAAATCTGATGGGCTTTGGCATAGCACATCGTCTTCAACGCTTCCGAAGATCCCGTAATTTGCGGAAAATACAACGTTTCCTTCGGCACCGGCTTGACATCGTCGATCATCTCGTTGATCCGGTTCGGATTCGTAATGACGACCTCCCGCGCCCGTTCCGCGCCCAAATAGGAAAATTCCGCCAACATTTCGTCTGTCGTCCGCAAGTACAGATCGGGCTGAAACTGCGCGTCCTTGAAGCCCTTGCCGGTCATCATGATCTCCCTGTAAATCTTATCTTCCGGGTTCAGGAAGTGAGCGTCGCACGTCGCGACCGTCAGCTTGCCGAGATCGTCGCCGAGACGAATAATGGTCCGGTTAATGTCGCGCAGCTCTTCATCGGTATCGACGAAGCCTTCACGAATCAGGAACTGGTTGTTCGTCAGCGGCTGGATCTCGAGATAATCATAATAGGCGGCGATCCGTTTCAGTTCCTCGTAGGGCAGCTTCTTCTGCACCAGTGAGCGAACCAGCTCACCGGCCTCACAGGCCGAACCGAAGATCAATCCTTCGCGGTATTCGTTGAGGACGGCCCGCGGAAGGCGCGGCCGGCCGCGATAGATGTATTTCAAGTGCGATATGCTTACCAATTTGTACAGATTGCGAATACCGATCTGGTTCTTCGCCAAAATGATGATATGGTAGGATTCATCAATTTTTTCATCAAAAAGATATCCTTCCATACCGTAAATGACCTTGACACCGTTCGTCTTGTCCCGTGAGATCTCCTGCAGCAGCGGAAAAGACTGCACGACGCCGTGATCGGTAACGGCAACAGCCGGATGACCCCATTTCTTTACGGTCTTGATCAGCTGCTTGACCGTAATCAGGGCATCCATGTCGCTCATGACCGTATGCAGGTGCAGCTCGACGCGCGGCGTCGGATTCTTGTCCTCCCGTTCCACGGCGCCGCCTTCGGCAGGCATGATGTCTTCCACATTGAGGACGTAATCGCTTTGATACGTATCATATTGGACATTGCCTCTGACCCGGACCTGAGAGCCCTTGCGGAAACGCTGCTGCAACAGCTCCATCTCCTCTGCCGTCAGACTCCCTTTACGGCGAAATTTACCGCCGCTGCCGACGTCAAGGAACTTTTTCGCCGAAATACCGTTCGTCTTATCGGCCATCTGGAAGGTCAATAAAATCCGCTTCGATTTCAATTCGCGAAACTCGACTTTAACGACCTGTCCTTCAAAGATGACGTTGTTCTGTTCCTCGCCGAGGACGTCGTTGATCTTCTGCACGGCGCCGTGGAAAGCTTTTCCCAACCAGACATTGCTCTCCGCCGGACTTGCGGCGCCGGTTTTCTTCTTTTTGCCGCCGTCGGAATGCTGCGCGGCGCGGCAGACTTTTTGATATTCTTCGTCTCGCAACAACTCGCCGGCGTCATCATACAGATCTTCATAGCAATCTTCGTGCGGAATGGCGTAACTTTCGAGAACGTCGTCGGAAGCTCCGCCGTTGCAGTTCAGCGCCGATTCGTTATCGAGTTCTTTAACCGTATCGAAATCGGGACGCCGCACATGTTCGACGGCGACCGTCCCGGGCAGGGAAAAATAATCGCCAAGATGCCGGGCCAGCCGCTCCGCGTCAGCATCGAAGGCGGCTGTCGTACGAACCTGCCAGGCCCGTTCCGCCGGCGAACCCTTGATTTCCGAAACGAATACGCTGCGGCCGTCGGGAATCTTTATCTTGACCTCTTGTTTGGGGATAATACGATAAACTTTCATTTTTCAGCCTTTCTCCGCTACGAGGAACTCACGCTCCCGGTATGACAGGATCGTGAGGGAAATTCATCATGGCATCCTGCAGCTGCTCGCCGCCGAGATTCGTCGTCTGCACCGTTTTTTCCGAAGCGGCGCCGGGCGTCAGAATGATTTCCGCATTGGCCTCGTACCGGGACGAGATCACATTGGAATAGGTCACGCCGTCGCTGTATTGCACGTACCGCGCAATACTGATTTCATGACCGTCGTAGCCTTCCTGCTGCCGCTGCTCCGCCGTTATGCCGTCTTGGTGCTTATAAATAACCTGATGCGGCAGCGTCTTCTGCGACAACGTCCGGAAGGAAACGCTGCACGTGTCGGCGTGATTGCCGAGAATATAGACGGTGATCGTGTCCGTTCCCATAACGGTATAGCAATAGATAGGATGATCAAAGGGATTGGAAAAAACGAGATCCGGCCCGTTGTCGGCGACTGTCGCGTCAAGGCCGACAGGCACGTAGCCGGCCGGCGCAAAATGGGGCGAACGGCCGTAAATCATCAAGCCTGCCCGCAACGCCGCGTTGAAAAGGGTCGTGCTGACCTGGCAGACCCCGCCGCCGGCATCCATGACCACTTGATTGTCCATATAGACGGGCGCGTCCTTATAGCCCTTCTCCTTCGTCCGCGTGCCGATGAAGTCGTTGAAAGAAAACTGGCTCTGCGGGCTGATGAGAGCGTGGTTCAGCAAGTTCTGCGCCAAGGCGATATTTGCCGTACGATTGGTATCGGCAGGATCGAAATGCGTCGTATAATACGTCAGGACCGTATCGATTTGCTGCAAATCGGCGGCCTTGACCCCGGCCTGGCTGCGTTCGGCGACGGGAACGGCGAGCGGTTTGAGATGACCTTGCGCCAACATGTCCGCAAGCTGCGCCTTCGTCTCCGACGTATCGATGACCACCCCTTCTTTTTCCGGATGGATCGCGACGCCCTCCGCAGTCGGTTCGGCAAAAGCGTTTTCCGGCTGCCGGTCATAACGCCGGTGAACATCGTCCAGATAGGCGTCGAGCTTATCGCCGTCAACAGTGAGCGACAAGGGCACGTCTTTGCCGTTTACCAGCACCGACGCGATGTCGCTTACCCGTTCGGCAAAAGACCCGCGGCGTCCGACCAGAAGCGCCTCGTCCAGAATCTTCTCCCTGTCGAGATGAACATCGAGATCGGCGAGCCCTTTCGTTTCGCCGCCGTCATTGATCTGCAAAGTCAGTTCCTCTCCCGCCGCGGACGCTTCCTGTTGATCGAGGAAACCGTTCAGCCCCTCTTCGTCGTGGCCGAAGCCGACACCGCCGACGGTAACGGCCGAAGCGGCAGCGTATTGGCCGCCAAAAAAAGCGCCGCAGCCGGCAAGCCCCAGAACGGCGACGGCAAGGAGGCCTTTTTTCCACGACCGTCCCTTCGTCTCTCTGCCGTGCATCTCGCGATAGCGGCGGCGGTATTCTTTCAATCGTTCTTTTCGTTCCCGTTCTTCATCAGTCACTATGATACCCTGCCTTTATTACTGCAATACAAACAAACCAGCGCCGCCACATCGTCGGCGGAAGCCGTACCGCGGCGCATGTGAAGCTGCAGGGTAAACAGCCGCTGCAGCAATTCTTTCAGTTCTTCCATTTTCCAATACTTTGCCACTTTCTTCAAGTGAAAAATGAGATATTTGCCGTTTCTGCCGTGATTTATCTGCGTCATGGCCGCCTCGCACTGCCTTGCGCTCAGCCCGGCAGCCGTCAGTTCCTTATACGCCAGAAGAAGGCGCAGGCGCGAAGCCATGTATCCGACAGTCTTGAGAAAAACGTCGCTTTTGGTAAACAGCGGCGGCAAAAAAGGCGTCGTCTTCACGCCGTCGCGGCGCAAAAAACAATCCGTAAAGGTAAACATGTTTTTTTCCAGCGAACCGGCAAAAAGACCGGTCAGGCAGGCGACGTCGATCTCTCTTTCCGCGGCCAGGGAAATGCAGAGCTTGTCCAGTTCCGTAAAGACATACAGCAACGGTATTTCTTCCCACGTCTGAAATATTTCCTGCAAATACGCGCGGCTGTTCCCGGTCAAGACCTTGCCTCTTTTTTTCAAGTATGCGTCGACATAGGGCATGACCGTTTTGTCCGTAACGCTTTCATAATAAGACGACGCCGTCAGCGCGCTGATCAGACGAAAAAAAGGCGCCTTTTCATTGACCTTGCCGGCCGTATAAAAAAGGAGCGCCTTCCTGCTCGGCAACTTGCCGAGGAAGTCGGCAAATTCACGTTCCTCCGCCGTCGCCTTAGTCCGCGTCCTGCCGCCGCGCTGCAACGGCAAAAAAGGACAATCCGTCCAGATGACGACAGCAGCGCCGCCGAACAGCGAGTCTTCCGCTAACGCGGCGATCACGTCGCCGACAGAGGCCGTACGGGAAAAGAGGCGCACGTCCGCAGCCGCGCCGAAGTCGCGGTTGCAGGCGTCCAGAAAACGGCGCCGTTCCCGTTCCATCAGATAGGATTCCGTCCCGTTGATCAATCGGATATAGTTCAAAATGTTTCACCGCCATATGTTCTGATCTTCCATATACCTGCCTTCTCTTCGGCGATAATCTCGCCGTCAACGGCAGGAGAAAAAAAAGGAATGCCCGCGCGCGCCGCTGCACGACGCCACGCCGCGCAGCGCCTTTCTTCTCCCGGCGCCGCCGAAACGATGAGCGCCGCAGCCGCCGGCAGTCCATCACCGCCGCCGCAGGAACGTATCTCCAGCAACGCCGCCGTCTCGGGCACGGCCGCCGCACTGGCGCAAAGATAGTACGGCGTTTTGCTCTCCGTCAGGCGCAACGGCGCCGTCAGTTCGGTCCGGATGTGAATCCGCTCCGCCTGACAGGCGAATGCACGGCCCAGCTGCGCCGCCGTCCGCTCCGCTTCAAAGCCGCCGACATGCAGCTCCCGAAGCTGAAAAACGCCGGCATGCCGAAGGGCCGGCACCAAAACGGCCTGGCTTCGAACGGGACTGCTCCACCGCCTTCTATTATACCACAGCGCGGCGTTTCCTTCAGCATCAACCCGACATGTGGCCCGATCACTGCCGACGTCAAAAACATATATCGTGCGCTCCCCTTGCGCCGCCCAGGCTGCCAGCGAAAAAGAGAACAACAGCACGCCGCCTGCCAGCAGCAGCCGTTTCCGATACGGCGCCGCAAGAAGAGCGGCAACGAAGAGGTAGTATGCAACGACGGCAAACCAGGGCAACGCGCCGTGCCACAGACGGCTGCCCGGCAGAGAAGCGATAACGTAATTCGCGCCGACAGCCGCGTTCAACAGGATCTTGATCAGCCATAAAAGCGGCGTCGCCGCGACAGGCAGGACATAGGCCGCTGCCGCCGCCAACAAACCGAGAACGATGACGGCGTCAAGCACGGTACCGACGGTTACGTTAGCCAAAAACGAATAGACCGGCAGTGACGAAAACTCGGCCAGCAGCAGCGGCACCAGCAGTATTTGCGCGCTCAGGCAGACGGCCAGCGCGGCTGCGGCGGCAGACGGCAGAAAACGACAGAACGGCAGAAGACGCGGCCGAAAAAGGATGATTCCCGCCGCCGCGCCGCAAGAAAGGCGGAAGGACAGGTCAAAAAGCAGGTACGGATCAGCCAGCGTCATGACGAAAACGGCCAGACTCAGGGAATGAAGCCCCCATACTCGCGCTTGACGACAGTACTCAAGGCGCAGAGACTCCCCATCAGCGCGGCCCGTACGACAGGTCCCGTAAATTCCGCCAGGGCGTTGTACACGAAAACGGCCAGCGCCGCCGCCGCAAATTGCGGCAGCGGCCTGAGCCCCGCGGCGCCGCCCAGAATCCGAATGACGGCGAAGAGCAAAACGACGTGAGAACCGGAAACGGAGAGAATATGAATCAGTCCCGTGACGGCAAAACTTTCGACCAGTTCCGGCGCCAATTCCTCATAATGGCCGCCGAACAGCAGACTGGCGAGGACGCAGGCCTCCTGCGCCGTCAAGAAGGCGGCGAACCGTTCCGTCAGCCCGTCGCGGATCCGGCGCAGCTGCGCCTGCCATCCCGCCGTCGCGGCAACGGCCGACACGTCCTTCCCTTCGCCGTAAGCGCTGCCGATAACGGCCAAACGCCGATCGCGATGGCGGCTGTCATAAAGCCCGAAATTCTTGTAATATTCCAAGGCCTTAACCTTCGTCTGCACGGTCAACGCCGTGCCGGCGGCGTAATCCGTCTCGCCGTGCAGCGTCAGCCACAGCGCTCCGTCAGCGTTCTCTTCCGCGCCGCCGGGCCTTCGGACGGTGTGAAGGCGGAAGAGATAACGCGTATTTTTGCCCCGGTCCGTGACGTACGACGCCTTCTTCTCTTCAACTACGCCTGTCGCCGCGATGCGCTCGCCGACCAGTCCGTGAGACAGCGCCGCATACTGCCCGTCACTATAATCCAGACGGACACTGCCGCAGACAAAGAGCAGCGCGCCCAAAAAGACCAATGCCGTCCGACGACGCCGCCTGCAGCCGATGGCGGCGAAAAGGAACAAGACGGCCGCAAAGGCGGCGGCTGTCCGGGACAAGAGAACATGGTCTCCGAAAAAGATGCCGCCGCACCAGGCAAGGACCAGGAAAACGGAAGGACCGGTCATAACTCGACCAGATCCTTCAACTGTTCCCACTTCGCCGCGCCGATCCCCTTGATCTCCTTCAACTCTTCCGTACTGGTAAAGGCGCCGCGGCGTCTGCGGTATTCCAGGATTTGCCCGGCCATGACCGGCCCAATGCCGGGCAGCGTCGCCAACTGCCGCTCGTCGGCCTGATTGAGATGAACCTTGCCGTCGTCGGGAGCCGCGCCGCCGGGAGCGCCGTCCAGATCATAAGGAATGTGAATGTGCGTGCCGTCGGCGGCGGGAGCCGCATAATTAACGGCGCCGTTATCGGCATACGGCAGTACGTCACCGGCGGCATGGACGACATCGCCGACGCGTACGTCACCGGGAAAAGAATAGACGCCGGGCCGCCTGACGGCGCCGCTGATATAGATAAACATCGCGATGCTGCGGCTCCTTCGGCTGCGCCACATCCGCCGTCAGCGCCGCCGGCGCGAAATCCTTATCCCATATGTCCCGGCCGGCAAGGAAAAAAAGAAAAATAAAAAGAAGAATGACAAGCAGTACTTTTTTCATCAGGGATCCTCCTCTCCTCTATGGAAGAGAACCTTTTCCGTTTCCCTGCGGCGTCCTGCCGGACATCTTCTTTCTCATCAAACGTTAATCTTCATTTCATTTGCTTTTAATAAACTTACCAGTTCCCCTTTTTCCGCCAAAAACCGGGCCGAAGCATGACGAGAACGGTGAAGATCTCCAACCTGCCGACGAGCATGGAAAGGCAGAGAATCATCTTGGAAAAAGAGGACAATTCCGCATACGTACACGTCGCGCCCGTAACGCCGAAAGCCGGGCCGATGCAGCCCATCGTCGTAATGCTGATGCCGATGGCGTCGAAACCGGCAATGCCGTCAAAAGTCAGAAGCGCGGCCCAAAAAGCGATAAAGACCATATACAGGAAAAAAAACTGCCCGACGCGGATAACGGTGCTGCCGTCTATTTCACAGCCATTCATCGTAACCGCCGCCAACCGCTTCGGAAAGGCGGCATGAACGGCCGCCGCCCACGCCGTGCGAACGAGGATGACGAGACGCGAAACCTTCAGCCCCGCCGCCGTCGAACCGGCGCAGCCGCCGCACAGCATGAGCAGCAGCAGGACACCCTTGGAAAAAGGCGGCCACAAGTCGTAGTCGGCGGAAACGAACCCCGTCGTGGCGATCGACGCGACCTGAAACGAAGCGAAACGCAGCGCCTCCGGCAAGGAAATCGCCAGCGACATCATCAAGTTGATGACGACCAGGCACGTACTGACTCCCAATATCGTCAAATACGCCTTGAACTCCGTATTGCGGCGCAGCACGGCAAAGCCCTTCTGGTAGACTCGGTAGTACAGGCCGAAATTGCCGCCTGCCAAGATCATAAAAAAGGTCATCCACCCTTCGATGGCCGGGCTTTCAAAATGGGCGGCGCTTTCGTTGTACGTCGAAAAGCCGCCGGCCGAAATCGTCGACAAGGCATGGTTGACGGCGCTGATAAGATCCATGCCGTAGCCGATAAATACGGCCAGCGCAATGACCGTAAACGCCATATACAGCTGAAAAAGGACCTGCGTCATCTCGCGCAGCCGCGGCAGCACCCGCTCCTTCGTCGGCCCCGCCGCTTCGGCGTTGTAGATATACGAAGAATCCTGCCCCGACTCGGGCAGTAAGGCGATGAAGATGACGACAATGCCGAGACCGCCGAGCCAGTGCGTCATGCTGCGCCAGAGGAGCAGACTCTGCGGCAGGACTTCCAAATCGTCGATAACCGTCGCCCCCGTACCGGTAAAGCCGGAAATGCTTTCAAAAACGCCGTCGAGCAGGACCAGATGCCCGCTCAGCACATAAGGCAGCATCCCCAGTCCCGTCGCCAGCAGCCAGCCCAGTCCGGTGATCGCAATGCCTTCGCGCATCGTCAGCAGCCGCTTTCGGACCTGCCCCCGGCGCAGCAGCACCAGAGCGGTGCCGAAACAACCGGCGGCGGCGCCGAAAAAGGCTACGGCCGCGTCTTCTCCCAATACCAGGGCCAAGGCCAACGGCAAGAGCATGACGGCAGACTCGGCCAGAGAAATTTTTCCCAAAAATTGACAGACAATACGAAAATTCACGGTTTCGACTCCTTCTTACCAACCCTTGCGGCGCCGCCAGAACGACGGCAGCAAAACCACCAGGACGGTAAAAGATTCCAACCGTCCCATAAGCATCGAAACGGCGACGACGACCTTGCTGAACGGATGCAGAGCGCTGTAGGTGCAGGTCGCGCCGAAGAGACCGAAGGCGGGGCCGCAGCTGCCCATCGTCGAAACGCTGACGCCGATGGCGTCAAAGGTGGGAACGCCGTCGCAGACGAGCAGCATCGTCCAAAGAACGTCGAGCAGAAAATAGACAAAGAAAAAGCGGCCGATACCGTACAAAACTTCATCAGAATAAGCTTCGCCGTTGGAACGGACGGAAAAAACCTGCCGCCGCCGCAGGACATGGCGCAGCAAGATCCCCGTCATTTTCAACAACAAGATCAGCCGCGTCACCTTCAGACCGCCTGCCGTCGAACCGGCGCAGCCGCCGACGAACATGAGCAGCAGCAGGATATATTTGCTGAACGCCGGCCACGTGTCAAAATCGGCGGAAACGAAGCCCGTCGATGAGGAAATCGAAGCGGCCTGAAAAAAAGACTGCCGCAACGCCGGCAGCAGCTCCGCCTGCCCGGCCGCCGCCAAATTGAGGGCCAACAGCAACGTCGCCGCCGCGACGATGGCCACGTACGCGCGAAACTCCGTATCGCGCCAGATCAGCGACGGGCCGCGGTGATAAGCCGCCACGTACATGCCGAAATTGGCGCTGGAAATAATCATGAAAAAGGCGATGGCCCCTTCGATGACAGGACTGTGGAAGTGCGCGACGCTGTCGTTAAAAGGCGAAAAACCGCCCGTCGCAATCGTCGACATGGCATGATCGACGGCAATCAGCGGCGTCATGCCGCAAAGCCAGAAAACGGCCGCCGCCGTCGCCGTAAACAGGACGTAGACCGCGAAAAGCTCCTTGGCCATTTCCTTGATACGCGGCACGATCCGTTCCGCCATCGGGCCGGTGCTTTCGGCGTTGAACATATGGACGGCGCCGCGGCCGAATTGAGGAAAGATGGCGATAAAAATGACGATGATCCCCAGCCCGCCGAACCAGTGGGTCATGCTGCGCCAAAGGAGCAGGCTCGGCGGCAGGCTTTCGACATCGTCGATAACCGTCGCCCCCGTCCCGGACAGCCCCGAAATCGTCTCGACCATGCCGTCGAGAACAGAAAGATGCCCGCCGGCGACGTACGGCACGAGCCCCAGAAAAGTGATCAGTATCCAGGCAAAGGCCGTGATGGCGATGCCTTCGCGAACGGTCAGAGAATCTTCAATTCGCCTGCCGGCGAGACGCAGCGCCAGTCCCGTCGCCGCCGCCACGCAGACGGCCGCCGCGAAGGCCGCCGCGCCGCCGTCTTGAAAGCCCAGAGCCAGCAGCAGCGGCAGTGCCAGACAGGCGGCGCAGGTACAGGCCACATTGCCCAGAACCCGGGCTACAATCCGACTATTCATCGACTCGCCCCCTCACCAGCGGTGACGTAGCTGATGCAAGCCCGTCTGTACCATGATAAAGAAGGAGAAGATCTCGATCCGCCCCAGAATCATCAAAAAGCTGCAATATATCTTCGTCCATACGGGCAGCGCCGAAAAATCGGCGACGCCGTACAAGTCGGCAGTCGAACCGACACTGGAAAGACAACCGGCGGCGATGCCCATCGCCTGCAGCGGCGTCAGTCCGGAAACGGAAATGACGAGCATCGAGACGAAGAAAACGACGATAAAAAGGAAAAAAAGCTGAGCACGTGACCGATGACCCTGGCGGGAACGGCGTTGCCGTCGATCTTGACGGTAACGACCATTTTCGGATGCAGCGTCCGCAGCATTTCCTGCGCCGCCATTCGGGCCAAAATCAGCAGCCTGACCACGCGCAGGCCGCCTGTGGCCGAGCCGATGCAGCCGCCGGCAAAAACGAGAAGAAAGAGGATAAGCCGGTCAAACTCCGGCCAACGCGGCAACTCAACGGCCATAAAGCCGCTCGTGCTGATAAAGGAAACGACGTGAAAAAAGCCGTAGCGCACGCTGTCGGCAAAGGAATAGACGCCGCCGTGCCAGAGGTGCAGCGACACGAGCGTACCGGCCGCGAACAACAGCGTCACGAAAGCGCGCAGCTCCGAATTGGCGAATACGGACTTCCACTCATGGCGCCGGACGCCTTTCCAATACAACAGAAAATTGCCGCTGGCCAAAGTCATGGCTGCCATAGCGGCGAGTTCCAGAAAGATATTGTCGTTATGCAAGAAATCAAAGGCGCTGTCGCCGCCGCTCGTCGAGACTGTCATCAAAGCCCGCGTCACCGCTTCGAAAGGCGCCAGACCGGCGACGGCGAAGAGCGCGACCGTCACGGCCGTAAGGCCCAAATAGATCTTCCCTGCCTGTACCGCCGACGAGTGCATCCGCCGCACGACGGGACTGAAATCCAAATACTGCTGCGCCGTGACGGCCATGCCGAAAGTACCGCTGACCTGGGGAATGACGGTGACGAAAAGAATGAGAAAATTCAAGCCCCCCATCCATTCCATCAGGCGATGCCAGAAAAGGAGCGAAAGGGGCTGTACCGTCCCGGCAGGCAGACAGCTCGTGCCGGTCGTCGTATAGGCGGCAATGCTCTCGAAAAAAGCGTCAACCCAAGGCAGCTCTTCCGCCATGCAGTACGGGAGCATACCGATATAGCCGAGCAGGATCCAGACGAGAACCATATAGCTGGCCCCCTCGCCGACGCCGATCTGCCGTTTATGGCGTCGGCCGGCATAGGAAAAAAGCAGCCCCAAAGCGACGGCGGAAAGAAAGGACGGTCCAAAATACAGGACCGCCGGTTCCCGCCACCACAGGGCCGCGGCGAAAGGAACGAGCAGGACGATGCCGTTCAGCAGCGCAATCCGGCCCAGCAAAAAAAGGACGACAGCCGTACTCATGGCTCTTCCCTGCCTTTAAAGAAAGAAATGACCTTCTTCGCGTGCTCCGTCTGGATGAAGAGAACGGCCCGGTCTCCCGGCAGGAGAACGGTGCTGCCGTTCGGTATATGCGCTTCGTCGTCGCGGACGTAGGCGCAGACCAGACCTTCCTGCGGCACCCGAACATCCATCAGCCGCCTGCCCGCCACCGGCGCGCCTTCCTGCACGATAACTTCCACCGCCTCCGCCTTATTGCCCTCGAGGAGAGAAACGGCGACGACGCCGCCGCGCCGGGCAAAGGCCAGGACCTCGCTGGCCGACAGCAGCCGTGAAGAGAGAACGATATCGACGCCGACCTTCTCCATGAGATCGATGTACTCGATGCGGGCCACGCGCACAATCGTCCGCTGCGCGCCCAAATGCTTGGACAAAAGCGCCAGCATCAGATTCAGCTTGTCATCATCGGTAAGGCAGATGACGACGTCGGCGTCGGCGATCCCTTCCTGTATGAGCAGGTCGATATCGGTGCCGTCGCCGCAGATGGCGAGACCGCTCCCCAACTTCTCCGCAGCCATGCGGCATCGTTCCGTGTCCTTGTCGATAACCTTGACCATGACGCCCTGTTCATCGATCATCGCCGCCAGCGAACGGCCTGTCCGGCCGACGCCGATGATCATTGCCCGCGACGGCTTCTTCGTATCGCTTTGGATAAAATTTTTGCTGAATTTTTCGATCTCCGCCGGATCACCGATGAAGTACGCGTTATCATGAGGCAGAAGACGGTCGTCGCCATGGGGGATGATCATGCGGTGATCGCGAAAAATCATGCCGGCGAGAACGCCCGGCGGCAGCTCCAGCTCCTTAAAAGGCGTATTGATCAGCGGCGAATGACGGCGCACCTTCGTTTCAAAAAGCCGCACCTTGCCGTACGCGAAATCTTCCACATTCAGCGCCGCCGGCGTCATCAGAATGCGGTTGATTTCACGAGCCGTAATCAACTCCGGATTCAGCATCAAGTCGATATCGAAATTCTCTTTCAGATAATCCTTCGCCTCCGACAAAAACTGCATGTCGCGAATCCGTGCCGCCGTATAGGTAATGCCGTGCTTCTTGGCCAGAATACAGGCGACCATATTGGTTTCGTCGCCGGCCGTAACGGCGACGAGGATATCGGCGCCGCGGATATCGGGATCATTCATCGTGATCGGGCTGGCGCCGTTGGCCAGAATCGTCAGGACGTCAAGGGTGTTCTTGACGGCCTCGAGCCGTTCTTCGTCATGATCGACGACGACGACGTCAAACTGTTCGTTCGACAACAATTCGGCAATGCTGTACCCCAACTTGCCGGCACCGATGATTACTATGCGCACTTTCTTTCCCTCCTGCTCCGTAAGAGACCGCTCTGTGAATATACCTATCATACACTGTTTGCCGTCTTTTTTCCAGTTTCTGCCGCCGCGCAGTTACGCGCCCGTTATCTTGTGATGCGTCCGTATATGTGATAAAATAAATTGTTTAAATTACGCAGCGCGTATCTGCGCATCTCGCCGCGCGGATACGACGCGAACATTCTCTGTCTAAAAGGGGTAATCATGGCTAATAAATTTGTTGCCGGCACGCTGATCCTGACTTTGTCCGGTTTCGTCGTCAAGGCGATCGGCAGTATCAACTGGATCATTTTATCGCGAATTCTCGGCGGTGAAGGCATCGGCATCTATCAGATGGCCTTTCCCATCTACCTGCTGGCCCTGGAAGTATCCAGCGCCGGCCTTCCCATTGCCATCTCCATCATCACGGCCGAGAAAGCCGCCAAAGAAGACTACGCCGGAGCGCAGCGCATCTTCAACGTCTCTTTGACGCTGCTCTGTTCGACGGCCCTCTTGCTCAGCATCGCCGTCTTTTTCGGCTCCCGCCTTCTCATCGATTACCAGATCATCCGCGAAAGCAGAGCCTATTACTCGCTCATCGCTCTTTCGCCGGCCATTTTCTTCACGACCATTATCGCCGGTTACCGCGGCTACCTGCAAGGCTGGCAGCAAATGACGCCGACGGCGTTGTCGCAGATCGTCGAACAACTCGTCCGCGTCGGCGTCATGCTCGGCTTCGCCTATCTGCTCCTGCCTTACGGCCTCGACTATGCCGCCGGCGGCGCCAGCCTCGGCGCCGGCGCCGGCGGAGTCGCGGCGCTGCTGATCCTCCTCTTCTTCTATTACCGCCTGAAGCGATCTCTGCCGAAAACGGCCCGGCTCTTTGCAAAAGAAAAGATCACGCACATTTTAAAACGTCTCGTCGTCTTATCCGTCCCCATTTCCCTGGCCAGCATCATGCTGCCCATCGTGTCCAATCTCGACCTGCTCATCGTGCCGCGCCGCCTTGAAGTCGCCGGCTACGCGACGGCGCAGGCGACGGAGCTCTTCGGCTACCTGACGGGCATGTCCGTGCCCCTCATCAACTTGGCGACGATCCTGACCGCCGCCATGGCCATGAGCCTCGTGCCGGCCATCAGCCACAGTTTCACCTTGGACGACAGCGCCGCCATTTACGACCGCACGGCAGGCGCCGTCCGCATCGCCCTCTTGGTGACGATTCCCTTCAGCGTCATGCTCTACGTCCTGGCCGAACCAGTCGTCACCTTCATCTACAACGCGCCGGCGGCGACGGACGCCACGCGCGCCATCGCCGTCGCCATCTGCTTTCTCGGCATGCACCAGATCACGACGGCCATTCTCCAGGGCCTGAAAAAGCCGAAGATTCCGGTCATCAACATGATCATCGCCTGCGTCGTCAAAGTACTCTGCAACTGGTTTCTCGTCGCCATTCCCGCCTTCGGCATCAGCGGCGCCTCATACGCGACGGTCGCCGACATCGGCGTTGCCGCAGGTCTCAATCTGATCTTCATCTACAAATACACGAACTATATTCCCGATCTGAAAAGCATCGTGCGCAACGTCGTCATCGCCGGCTTCATGGGCGCCGTCATGTACGGCCTCTACGCCCTGATCGCGCCGTATTTCGGCCTCTTCCTGCGCCTGACGGTCACGACGCTGACCGGCAGCGCCGTCTACATCGCCCTGATGGGTCTCAGCGGCGGCCTGACCAAAGAAGACGCCCGCAAGGTTCCCGGCGTCGGCCGATTCTTCTGACGCGAACGGCGTCCCCTTCCCTGCCGTACGGTTCCGCCGACGGCCCCTGCATAGCGAAAGATACGGCGTAAAAAACCGGCTTTACGAAGGCCGCGTCGAAACGGCGAAAAAGCTCCGCTCTCTACAGAGAGACGGAGCTTTTTCTTACGGCTGGGGAATGCATTCTCCCAAGGGCCGTGTAAATTCCATATGCGAAAAGTAGGCGTGCGCTTTCCAGAGGATAGAACTGAAGGCGCTGAAAATCAGCCGAAAACGGAAGTGCTCGAAGCTGATCGGCCCTTCAAAGAAAGCGACGCGGTCGAGATCATACGGCGAATCCCAGGGGAAATCGCGGCCCGTATCGACAGTAAAGGCGTACCGGTAACCGGCGTCCTTCGTTTCCTCCAACGTCATATCATTGAACTTTCCCTCCGGAAAGGCGATAAAGCGGCAAGGCTTGCCGAGACGCCACTCGATGACCTTTTTCGAATCGACGAGCTCATGCCGCGCCCCGTCCCGGTCAAACCCGGTCAGCGGCCGGTGGCTGAGCGTATGGGAGCCGAATTCCATGTGATCGGCGCTCATTTCCCCGACTTGCTGCCACGTCAGGTACCCGGGCCTGCCGACGAAATCGGTGATCAGAAAAATCGTGCCGAACATGTCGTATTTGCGCAGAATCGGATAGGCGTATTCATAGTTGTCGGCATAGCCGTCGTCAAAAGTAATCAGCACCGGCTTGTCGGGCAAATCGCCGCCGTTCATGTAATCTTCGAACTGCTGCAGCGTAATGGCGTGGTAGCCGTTGTCGTGAAGGTACTTGATTTGCCGTTCAAAATTATCGGGACGCATCGTCAGCACCGTTTGAAATTTATAATTGACTTGGTGATAATTCAGTACGGGCACGCCGGTCAGCCGGTAATTCGCGGCGGCGAAGTACCAGTAAGCAAAGATGCTCACCGTCACGACCGTCAGCGTCAGCACGATCCCCAAGAACCAGGTACAGAGTTTTTTCATGCAGATCTCCTCAACATAGCAGAAACAACCATGAATTAGGATACCACATTTGATAAAATGATGCAAGAAAGAACAGCTCTCGACAGCGCTTCCCCGTTGAAGACTTACCGCTTTTTTACAAAATGGCAACAAAAAAGCGGCCTGCCGGCCGCCTTTCGTCTTACGTCATCAGTTTTTTCAAGGTCTTCGGGAAACGGTTCTCCGTCAGCCACGCCGCGTCTTTCGCCGTCAGGGCCGCCTGCAGTTCCTTCAGACTGATGTTTTCCATGTCAATCGTCTCCGCCGCCGACGTGCAGTACATCGTATCTTCATAGATGTAGTCGTCCAGCTCCGCCGCATCGACGACGGGATGAATGGCAAAGCGGATATCTTCCGATTCCTGGAGTTTTGCCAGCCGCTTTTCCCAGACCGCAAACTCCGCCGCCGTCAAGGAAAATTCGCCGTACTCCGTCGTCGTCAGCCGCTCTTCCGCGCAGAGGACGTGGCGGGCGTAATCGACGTTGCCGGCGACGCGGTCATAGACGTGCAGCTCCCGCTCTTCTTCGTCAACATAAATCTTCATTACGGACCTCCTGAAAGATGATGCCTTATTATACCATATCCCTGCCGGCAGGACAAAAAAAGACCGCTCTTTGGTGGTGCGTCTTAGGGATTTATAATCCCTGAAAATTTCGGCATAGTCGTGAGTATCGGCTATGCCGTTTTTTCATGCTTGCTCGGAATTTCTACTGCTCCGATGCAGTTGTAAATGATTTGAATACGCTGCATCCTGTGACCGTCTACCTTTTCAGCCTTGAACACGATGATTTTCTCCACAAACTCCCGAATGATTTCGGCATCCAATTCCTTGATGTCCGTGTACTTCTGCACCAGTTGCAGGAAGTATTCGGCATTGAGGGATTTTTCTTTTGCTGTGGTAATGAACTCATCCAGTTCAGCAATCCGGCTTTCCAAGGCTTTCTGCTCTGCCTCATAGGTAGCGGACATCTTGGCAAACCGCTCATCGCTGATTTTTCCAACCACATTGTCCTCGTAAAGTCGTTGGATGATTGTATCAAGGGCGGTGATGCGGGCTTTCGCCTGTTCGTATTCCTTCTGACTGCTGCGGAGTTCTCGGTTCAGTGCCTTTTCCGATGTGTTGGTCACAAGCTGAATGAACTCGGCTTCATGCTCTCTGGCATAAGCGGTCACTCTGCGCAGGTCATCCAAGAGAAGCTGTTCTATGACCACATTGCGAATCTGGTGGGACGTACAGTTGCTCTTGCCACGCTTACGGTAGGTAGAACAGACCAGATGCTCTTTCTCATGTTCCCAGCCCCTTGCACGGACTTGGTACATCTTGCTGCCACAATCGGCACAATACACCATGCCGGAGAGTGTGGGCATTTCACCCATCGGAGTAAATCTGCGCCTGCCATCACGGATACGCTGAACAATATCAAATGTTTCCTTATCTATGATGGCTTCGTGCGTACCTTCGAAAATCTGCCATTCGTCCTTGTCATTCTTGATTTGCTTTTTCAGCTTATAGGACTTGCGGTGAGTCTTGAAGTTTACCGTATTGCCAAGGTACTCCTGTCGCTCTAAAATATGAACCACTGTGGAAGTTGTCCATTTGTAAAGGTCATCCGTCTGTTTGACCGCAGGAGCATTTCTGCCGTTGCTTTTTGCATAATCCACAGGGGTCAGCACCTTGCGCTTTTTGAGTTCCTTGGCAATCTGTGTCGGGCCGTAGCCGGAAATACACAGGTGGAAGATTTCCTTTACCACCGCAGCAGCATCTTCGTCTACAATCCAGTGGTTCTTGTCCTCCGGGTCTTTCTTGTATCCGTAGGGTGTATTGGTGCGGAGCGGCTTGCCAGCCTGTCCCTTTGCCTTGAACACCGCACGAATTTTCTTGCTCGTGTCCTTGGCATACCATTCATTGATGATATTGAGGAATGGCGTAAAATCGCTGTCCTGCTGACTGGCACTGTCGACCCCGTTGTTGATGGCAATAAAGCGGATGTCCGATTCCGGGAACACCATCTCGGTATAGTAACCGACCTTCAGATAATCTCGTCCGAGTCGGCTCATATCCTTGACAATGATGATGCCCACAGCACCTTCGTCCACCAATGCCATCAAGCGTTGGAAGTCGGGGCGTTCAAAGTTCGTGCCGCTGTACCCATCGTCTACGAAAAACTGTGTGTTCGTAAAACCATTGTCATCAGCGTATTTCTTGAGTATTGCTTTCTGATTGATAATACTGTTGCTGTCACCTTGAAGTTCGTCATCACGGGATAATCTGCAATAGAGTGCTGTGATTTTCTCCCCAAGGGCTGCATCTATGTAAGGCTGTCTTTTGTTTTCCATTTTTACCATCCTTTCCGACAGCCTCCCCATCGGTATGTCGATATTACCGTACTATCAGGCAGAAGTCGAGTTGTATTTTGCAAGTATTTGTGAACTTTCTGATACTTTGAGCGGAGTGCCGACATTGCTCAAAATCAGCCGTTTCACCTTGGAATATGCGGTTTCTCTGGCGTTTTCGCTGACCATTGATTCCACGATATACATCGTTCCACCGATAGAAGTATGGGTGATATGAGTGTTGTTTACTGCTGTGTTCATAATCCCACCTCTTTCTATCAGATAAGGCATCCGCCTGTGGCAGAAAGACTATCCACCACAGGCAGTGCCAATTGTTTATTCGGTCATCGCAATGACCTTGATTGCTTCGGAGCGTACCAGCTTGCCATCGATGAACTCAAAGGCAAGGTAGCCGATCTGATCTAACACCACAAATTTTTCTTTAATGGTGCGGACGCTGACCGGGCTGCGGCTAACCACCCAGTAGTAACTGAAATCACCAAAGACAACAGGCTTTTTGCCCGGTTCTGCGTTTGGCATGAATTCAGAAATGATGACCTTTTTACCAAAGATAGTATCATCGGTACTGCGCCACAGGTAATTGCCATCGGCATCTTTCAGTTTGCGGAGTGCCATAGCGGTTTCATCGTTCATAAGCCACACTGCGTTGGCACGATACTCCGGCTTAACGGAGAAGTACAGGCTGATGATATTATCGTAAGTAAAGGCATCCGTGGTCAGAGCCACATCTGCGCCCTTGCTTTCATGGAGAATACCTGTAGGCATCTGTTCGCCAGTGCCATTGATAAATGCGTTAGTTTCAGCCTTGCCGAAATTCTTTGCAAAACGCTCCACCAGATAGTTCTCAATATCGAAGGTGGCATCATGGATGAAATCCTCATCGAACTTTACAAAGGCTGCGAGTTTCCAGCTTTCCACTACGGTGGTAGTGAAATCATTCATGCCCTCGTAAATCGGAATCATGCCACCTTCCGGCACAAAGGCTGCAAGGTCATCGCAGTCCTTGGCAAAGATGCGATATCCGGCTTCATAGGCATTGAAGGCTGTGCCGATTTGACGGAACAGGCTCTTGCCCTCGATTGCCTTCCCGAATTTATTGTTGGCATGAGCAGGAACGGCATAGGTGTCGGTCTGGGAATTACGTCCCTTGGCGATTTTATCGATGCAGTGTTCCTTGCCACGCATTACATCCCAGAAGTTTTTGTCATACTCCGGCTCTCCGGCATAGACCTGTGTTTTCATTGTTGTATTCATAATCGTGTTCCTCCTTATTTCTTGTCACAAAACGGACATCTGTACAGTCCGAGGTCATTGTAGTTCAGTACCCTGCCAATCTGCTTGAGCTTTCCTCTGTTTGCACATTCCGGGCATAAGATGTCATAAGCAAGAGCATCCTCGATGCTGTGAGGTTCTTTGGCATGGAGACGATAATACTTGTGCAGCTTTCCTTCGTCATCTCTGTGGATTTCATCGGAAAGATACAGGTTACACATTCTCTGTGCATATTCATCCGAGTAGGACGAATGATGGGTGCGTAAGATGTTGTTCTTTTTGTTTGCAATAATTGGATAAATCATAGTATTTTCCTCCTTAAAATGTGGTTTTGTGTGATAGGGTTTTAATACCCCTTTTGAATTTGCGATTTTGTGCGTGAGAGCCTTGCCCCGTTTTCCGCTATAACAGCGGTGGAGATGTTGACCGCCCCTACGGTCAGTTACGGGAGCGGATGTATCTCATACGCTTGCAGTAGTCCACTGCATCTGCATATCGCAGATAGTACATCTGCTTGTACATTCCATCCATGACCATATAGTGTGGTGGGTTGCTGGACTTGCTCATCATGATAAGTACAGGGGCATCATCCTTGCGGTTGATTACACTCATGCCAACATAGCGGTCAGTGTCAAAATCAATCGGACGAAACTTGGTGTTCTCATCAATATCCATAATTCTCATGCCATTTGCCTCCTTTCTGACTGCACATATCTGCGCCGTCTGTATTTTGGTGACAGTTCTTTTTGCAACTGTCACTAAGGAAAGCCCTTACAGAATGGGCATTTGCGCAGTTTTAGTGACAGTAGTGACAGAACTTTTGATTTGCTCACACGCTCAATAATCTTTGTACCTTGTACCCATACCTGCCTACTGCATACAAAGATTTTTTTCTTGGCTCTTGAGTTGAAAGAACTGTCACTACTGTCACCAAAGTGCCTTAAACCCTTGTGGAATGGGTGCTTATTGCAGTGACAGTTGTGCACATGAACTGTCACTGTACTGTCACTACTGTCACTAAACGAGAAAGTCATCATAGCCACACCCCCTAAACTGTTCTACGGCATCCTCGGAGAGTGTGTAATCTCTGTAGAAGGTACCGCCTGTTCCACGTCTGACAACCATAGCCTGAAAGGTCGTGCCGAGGTGGTCAGCCAATTCATCACGGAACTCCCGCGCTGTCTTGGCATACCCGTTGTTGTTATCCTTGCACCAAGCCTTGTATGCTTTGAAGATGCGACCCGTTGTCCAAGTGTCGGATATCTTGCTGTCACTGCGTTCTGCCATGCATTCTTCAAAGAAGGAAATGATGGTGCTGTTAGTATTGCGGTAATTCTGCCTTGCCTGTGCGATGCTGTCCGGCTCTGTAAAACGGTAGCCGTTGCCGATAACATTGCGAAATGCCATCACCGCCTTGTAGAAGATGCCTTCCCGTTCCGCATACATCTTTTCAAGCAGATGCTTGTCCTGCTGTTTTGGTGGTATCACATTAAGGCATTCCACCTGCATGATACGGTTGTATACCCACTCGCCATCATCACCGCCAAACTTCGGCAGACGGTTCATGCAAAACCACAGTAGACCGTTGTATATGAATTCAAAAGCGTTCTGCCCCTTGAACTCTGCAAACAGACTGTCACCGCCTGTACACTTCTTGAAGGTCTTTAATTCACTGACGGTTACAAAACTCATGTCAGAACTGCCAGCCAAACGCTTGCCATAGAGATTGGCAGTACCAAACCGTGCTTCGATTTCGGCAAGGTCGATGCCGATGAAGTATCCTTTGCCAAGCATCATCTCCACCAGACTTTTTAGCTGCGATTTACCTGTATCGCCTTTACCGTACAGGAACAGGGACTTCTTCATTCGCCAGCCTTTTACATTGGAGAATACTGCCCCGATGAATTCGAGCAGCAGATTTTCCACCGCCTTATCATGATTAGTCAGTGTGGAAATATAGCCGTCAAAGGTAGGTGTCGCGCTTGGAGTTCCATGCCATTTACAGGGAATCTGTATGGTGCTGAGTACCTCCGGGGAGTGTGGCAAGAGCGTTAAATCTGACAGCCGGAGCAGACCGTTTGCCACATTGATAAGGTCTTCATCTGCATTGAGGTCATCGTTGGTCAGTGTATTAAGGTCGGTGGTCAAATGCTCGATACAGGCAGCCACATCACCCATACGGAGAAGTTCCTCATCATAATCGGTAATGTAACCTTTAATGATGCCCTTGAAGTTATCCTTACCACACAGTCTGTAACAGCCATTTTCATACACATAGATGATGGTGCCACCATTGGTATTGTCACGGACTATAAGGTATTGGAGATGCTCTCGTACATATTTTGCAAGCAGAGGCACACTCACCGTTGCAATGCCGGAACGGTTGAATTTGATGAATTCCGGGGCTGGCATTACAGAACGATGAAACACACCATGACAGGCTTCAAGTGCTGCATTGATGGTCAGTTCCCGGTAATCGTCCCGATTCCACTTTTCACGCATCAGAGCGGACAGACGGAATATGGCATCGATCAGTTCTGGGTCGTCCCCGGTGCGAAATGCGATAAGAGAACAGAGCGCACAATCCGCAGCAGAATCGTCATTGCCATATCCGCTGATGTCACCATCATCAAACAGCATGGCGAATTTCTCACCATTCTTCTGTTTGTGCAGTGCTTCGATAATGCGGTATACATCCTCATCACCGTCACGTTTGGCACTGTATTTCTTTTTCTGCTTTCTGCGCATATCCTTATCCAAGGTGGTAAGGACAGCCTGTGTGCAGTCATTCAGTGCCGTATCCAATATCACACTGCCTGTATAACAGACGAATCGGTTGGTAAGTCCTCCGAAATACTGCTCGGTATCGTTGTGGGGATTTTTCATATAGAATTGTCTGTCCAGCTTTTCCTTGCCTTTATCATCGATATAGGTAGGGATGCTGGCAATATCGACTTTTCCATAGATGTGGATGCCGTTGCCACTTTGGGAATATTCCGTATAGCTGTTAAAGCGTTTCAACATCATCTGCACAAAAGGGTCGTTCAGTTCCTTATGGTCAATGTCCAGAAAGAAGTATCCTTTGGGGATTTTGAAACCGACTCCGGCAGAGCCACGTTCACGCATTGCAGTTACCGCTTCATCATAGGTCACCCATGTGCCACTATGGGCATCGTCTGTACCCGTTGCACCACCATTCGCTGCGATTGGCTTTTTGGTGGGATTGCCATTTTTATCCTTGCTCCATATCCACAGGAACCATATCTTCCTATCCATCAGTTCCTGCATGGGATTTTTCGTTTCTTCCGGCATTCGGCTTGCCTCCTTTCCTTATAAGTAATGGCGTACAGATTAGTACCATATCGAATCAGACTGGTTTTCCGCATCTTCTCCCAAAGCGGATAACTGCTCGCACAGCTTGTCATAATTGATGAGTGCTTTCTTTCCGATATATATTGCCGGAAGTTTCCCGGCTTTCAGCATAATGCGAAGAGCGTGTTCCGAGAGCAATCCTGTTTTCGCAACTTCTCTCACGGTCATCATATTAGGTTGTTTCATATCCATCTTTCTTCCTCCTTCCTATACGCAAGTACATCATACTGTCGTACTTTTGATATAATAATACTACAACAAGATGTACTTGTCAATGCTTTAAGTAAGACAAAATGATGAATAAATTGTAAAAAGTACATCATAGTGTATTGACAAGTGCAACATTGCGTGATACTATTAGGAAGGAAGCAAACGAGATACAACGATATGCGAAAATATATAACGAGGTGACAAGCTATGACGATTGGTGAAAGAATTAAAGAAATCAGAAAAAAGAATGGATTCACGCAGGGAACACTTGCGGAAGAACTGAAAGTAGCAAAGGGAACGGTATCTGCATGGGAAATCGGCAGTCGCAGACCCAGCTTTGAGATGCTCGATACCATGTGCGAATTGTTTCATGTACGCATGGACTATCTGATTGCACAGTCAGACGATGCTACTCCAATGCAAGATGCTACAGAAGCAGATATCAACGGCATGGCAGAAGCAAGCCTTGCAATGGATAGGGAACAGGATGCAGACTGGCTAAACAGCACACTGCAGCAGTTCTGCTCTGACTTCGCCCGGATGGACAGCTTTGCAAGAAAGTCCCTGCTTGCTCTTTATAAGGAAGAGAAGAATCGCTGCATTCAGCAGGGAGTAATGGCAGACGATGACAGCTTTGTGTGTGCGGTCAATATAAAGGCGGTCACAAAATAAGCATTTTACCTGAGAATCTGACCTGTTTTTATATAATAATGCGGACAAATACGCAAAAGAAAATGGCTGAAAGCACTGTAAATACACGGTGTTTTCAGCCATTTCTATATATTAGGGTATCCCCCCTGTTTAATTCTGCGAAAATTCACGTTTGAGGGGGCGTCGGTCTTTGGTAGATACGGTACTGGAGATTTGACCACCCCCACAGGGCAAAAGAAAACCACGCAGAACATTGTCCTTCTGCGTGGTTATACTCATCACTTATTTGTGTTCATCACTACCATATGGTGTCTTCGGTTCTGCCACCATAGACAGGTTGTCCTGTGGATTCAGTTCATATATGGTCGCTGGGTGTTCCGGCTCAGTAAAGGTTGCCGAGCCACCGATGCCAAAATACTTCTCAAAGAATGTCTTCAGTTTATCAATGACACCTTGCTTTTTCTTGGCTCTGCCACCACCGCCAAAGCGAGAAACAGGAGGCATGATTTTATCGATGTCTGTACCGGAGGTTTTGATTTCACCATCACGGAAAGCATTCTCCAAGAATTTACGGGTGTCCTCCGGCTTTAACTTTTCCTCTGTAATGATGGTCTGCAATTCAGCCTCACGCTGTTTGACCACATAATCATGCCACTCGCTCATGATGTCATCTGCATCGTTGACCCCTGCGATAAAGGTTTCAATCAACTGTTTCTTGCTGCGTAGTTCCGGGCTGGCATCAATGGCTTTATTGATGGTAATCAGAACTTCTTTATCCTCACAATGGGTATCGTGGTATTTCTTTACAAGCATCAGAATATAATCAATGTTGATTTCAATCTGCTTTATCAATTCCACCTCAAACACAATATCGTCTGTGATATCTGTGCTTTCTCCGGCTTCACGTCTGCGTTTCCATTCATCACGCAGGTCTTGGTATCTGCCAAGGTAGTCCTGTAGGTCACGCTCGGTAATAAGTTCATTACCCTTAAATTCATCAAAGGATACGAGCAGGTTACGCATACGCAGAATTGCACCAAACAAAGAAATAAAATCCTTCTGATTCTGCTCGCCAATAATCTGTGGTTCTTCCAGAGGGAACTTCTCGTTCAATTCCTCCATCATATCCACATAGCCGGGCATTGGCTTTCCGTCTACGGACTCATAACCATAGTAGTAATCCTTAAAACTGTTCAAAAGCACAATACCGCCAGCGTTCTTGTCTCCAAACAGAGAAATTGCGCTATCTACACGCTTTTGCAGATTGCGAAAACAAACAATGTTACCGAAAGTCTTGATAGAATTGAGGATACGGTTGGTACGTGAAAACGCCTGTATCAAACCGTGCATCTTCAGGTTCTTATCCACCCACAACGTGTTCATAGTAGTGGCATCAAAACCAGTAAGGAACATATTAACTACGATGAGCAAGTCCAGTTCCTTGTTTTTCATGCGTAGGGATACATCCTTATAGTAGTTCTGGAACTTATCGCTGGAAGTATCATAAGTTGTATGGAACATTTCATTATAATCACGGATAGCAGATTCCAGAAAATCACGGGAGTTCTGGTCAAGGGCAGAAGTGTCCTCAGAGTTCTCCTCATCCAGAATACCGTCAGCTTCTTCCTCATTTGCGCCGTAACTGAAAATCGTTGCTACACGCAGCTTCTTGGTTGGGTCTGCTGCCATCTGCTTCTGAAATTCTTGATAATACAGTTTTGCCATTGGCACAGATGCCACAGCAAAAATAGAGTTAAATCCGCTAAGACGTTGTTGCTGCTTGATTTCTTCAACCGTGCCACGCTGGTTGGATGCCACTTCTTCAATATTCGTGAGGGTATTGAAAATATAGGTTTTATCCCCACGGTAGGTTTTCTGGTCGAAATGTTCCAAAATATACCGTGTCACCAATTCAATACGCTTAGGCGCCATCATTGCTTTTTCACGATTGATGTCCCATACCATTTCATCAGTAATCTCTTCGTCCGTATCCATCGTTTTGATATAGTCCACACGGAACGGCAGGACATTTTTATCGTTGATGGCATCCACGATGGTGTAGGTATGTAACTGGTCACCAAAGGTCTGTCCTGTTGTAAAGAACTCCGGGTTCTTGGATGCGCCAGAGTTGGCTGCGAATATCGGGGTTCCTGTAAAACCAAACAGGTGATATTTCTTGAAGTTTTTTATAATAGCCGTGTGCATATCACCAAATTGACTACGGTGGCATTCGTCAAAGATAATAACGATATGCTTATTGTAAACCTCATGATTAGGATTCTTCTTTATGAAAGTAGCCAGTTTTTGAATCGTAGTAATAATAATACGACATTCTTTGGGACGTCCTTTTGAATCTTTGTCACTCAACTGCAGTTCTAAAATTCTGGTAGAAGTATTGCTATTGGCAGCACCTTTTTCAAAGCGGTCATATTCCTTCATGGTCTGATAGTCCAAATCCTTACGGTCAACCACAAACAGCACCTTATCAATGTAAGGCAATTGTGATGCCAGCCGTGCTGTCTTGAAAGAGGTGAGCGTTTTGCCGGAGCCTGTGGTGTGCCAGATGTATCCGCCACCTGCCACGCTGCCGTATTTTTTATAGTTGTTGGCAATCTCTATACGATTCAAGATACGCTCGGTTGCCGTGATCTGGTATGGACGCATAACCATAAGCATATTTTCCGATGTAAAAATACAATACTTAGTCAGTACATTCAGCAGAGAATGCTTTGCAAAGAAGGTCTTTGTGAAGTCAATCAAATCCGAGATAACACGGTTATTGGCATCTGCCCAGAAGCAGGTAAATTCAAAGCTGTTGCTTGTTTTTCCCTTTTTCGTCTTGCCAGAAACCGCATCCTTGATAGCATTAAAGCGAGTGCTGTTGGAATAGTATTTCGTATTTGTACCATTGGAAATGACAAAAATCTGTACATATTCAAACAGCCCACAGCCTGCCCAAAAAGAATCACGCTGATAACGGTTTATCTGATTGAATGCCTCACGAATAGGAACCCCTCTGCGTTTCAGTTCAATATGAACCAAGGGCAGACCATTTACCAGTACCGTCACATCGTAGCGATTATCGTACTTTGCGCCGTCCTCTTTACCAAGCACATACTGGTTGATAACCTGTAAACTGTTATTATGGATGTTTTTCTTATCCATGAGTGTGATGTTCTTCGTAGAGCCATCGTCCCGTTTCAACACTTGGACAAAGTCCTCCTGTATCTTGCGGGTCTTTTCCACGATATGCTCGTTGGGGTTCGCAACGGAATCCGCAAAAAACTGTTGCCACTCTGTATCAGAGAACCGATAGTGGTTCAGTGACTCCAAGCGGTTGCGGAGATTGCTGATTAAATCCTTCTCTGTATGGATTTGCAGATATTCATAGCCTTGCTCACAAAGTAGGCGAACAAACTCTTTTTCTAACGCCTCTTCACTCTGGTAACTATCAGAGCGTGCCTTTTCTGGTGTATATTCTGTAACAACGGTGTTTTCAGATGTCTCGGCCACAATGTTAAAAAACGGCATATGATTCGCCTCCTTTTTATGAAAGTTCTTCAAAGGTCAAAAGTTTATCTCGATAGTATTCATACTGTTTTTTCCTCGCTGTAAGCTCCGCTGTAAGCTCCGCTGTAAGCTCCGCTGTAAGCTCCGTGAAATTGTCCAGTATACGGACAATTTCACTCTGCACCCCCAATGGTGGTACAGGAATTTTGATTTTGTTCAATACCTTTTGCGTTAAACTCGGTACACCACCAGCCGTATTATATTGCTCCAAATGTTCTCGTAATAGACAATGATAAACATATCGTGGTAGCGCATAATCCAAATTAATCACAGTGTAAAAAATTGTATCAACATTCCAGAATGGAGTGTCTACATAGTATAACTTGTCGATAGAGCCCTTTCTTGGTATTAATACCGAAGGCTTATCATATGCAGCCCTATCAATATACGTCATAACTCCACCGGAGCCATAAACGGGAATATCTCCTGTGCCAAAGCTTTTATAATCGCTGCCGTTTTTAATTGTAAGGATTTCACTGAGTTCCTTGTATTCGACCCCATCCGGGCATAACTCTGCAACCAATTCCTCTAACTTGCTCATACGCCCACCTCGATTTCTTCGATGATGTTTCGAATAGCCTCACGCAGTTCATTCTCACGCATGACGATTTCTTCGATTTCTGCATTCAGCTTTACAATATCAATCTTTTCACGGGTATCCTCTGCCTCAACATAAGTAGAAACGGAAAGATTGTAATCTGCCCCTGTAATTTCATCATAATCAGCAACGTGGGAGAAGTGTGCCACTTCTTCACGCTTTGAGAACACATCTACAATTCGGTCAATATTTTCAGGTGTTAGTTTATTGTTGTTTGTGACCTTGATGCACTCGTTAGACGCATCAATAAACAAGGTCTTGTTGTCGTTCTTATTCTTCTTCATTACCATAATGCAAGTGGCAATGGATGTACCGAAGAATAGATTGCTTGGTAACTGAATGATGCAATCTACATAGTTATTGTCTACCAGATATTTACGGATTTTCTGTTCCGCACCGCCACGATACATAATACCCGGAAAGCATACGATAGCAGCAGTACCATTGGATGCCAGCCATGAAAGACTGTGCATAATAAATGCCATATCTGCCTTGCTCTTAGGTGCCAGAACCCCTGCGGGAGAAAAGCGAGGGTCATTGATTAACAGTGGATTTTCGTCACCCGCCCATTTAATAGAGTAGGGAGGATTAGACACGATAAGTTCAAATGGTTCATCATCCCAGTGCTGTGGGCTGATAAGCGTATCCTCACAGGCTACATTAAATTTATCAAACCCCACATCGTGCAGGAACATATTGATTCGGCACAGGTTGTAAGTGGTGATATTGATTTCCTGTCCATAGAATCCATTGCGGATGGCATCCTTACCAAGAACTTTTTCAGCCTTGAGCAATAGACTTCCGGACCCACACGCAGGGTCATATACCTTATTGATTTCAGTTTTTCCTACTGTACCAAGCCTTGTCAGCAGTTCCGATACATCGGCAGGCGTATAGAACTCACCGCCGGATTTACCTGCATTAGAGGCATACATGGACATAAGGTATTCGTAGGCATCGCCAAAAGCATCAAAGGTGTGGTCTTTCACAGCACCGAGGTTCATTTCACCCACGCCATTTAACAGCTTGACCAGTTTCTCATTGCGCTTGGCAACCGTAGACCCCAGCTTATTGCTGTTAACATCATAATCATCAAACAGTCCGGCAAAGTCGCTTTCTGCCTCGCTACCTTTAGCAGATTCCTCGATATGACGAAATACGCTTTCCAGTGTCTCATTCAAATTTTCATCGTTTGCCGCCTTTGCTCTGACGTTGCAGAACAGTTCACTTGGCAATATGAAAAAGCCTTTTTCTTCCACCAGACCGTCCCGTGCTTCTTCGGCTTCGTCATCTGGCATTGTTGCAAAATTAAAATCGGTATTTCCGGCTTTGATTTCACCGTCATTGATGTAGCTGCACAGGTTCTCGGAAATATAGCGATAAAACATTGTGCCGAGGACATAGTTCTTAAAATCCCATCCGTCTACTGCACCACGCAGTTCATCCGCTATTGCCCAGATTGCACGATGGAGTTCATCACGCTCTTGTTCCTTTTTAGTATCAACCATTTTCTTTTCCTCCGTCTTCGTCTGGAATAAATTCCAAAATATCATCTACGCCACAGTGCAGCACACGGCAAATACTCTCCACACTGTCAAGGGAGATATATCCGCCTCGTTTTAGCCGTGTGATGATGTTGGCAGAGAACCCTGCCTCCTGCATCAACTGGGCATTTGTCATATCTTTTTCAATCAATAAATGAAACAGTTTTTTATAACTGACTGCCATATCACACCTCCATTAATCCTATTAGCCGATATGCTTAAAGTATATCACGCAAAAGTGAATTTTTCAATTTTTATATAAATCTATTTACAAAAAGAAAGCGACCACACAGGAGCATTTCTGCTCTTGCGTAGTCGCTATTCTCTTTGCACCGTTTGGGGAGGCGTACTTAAAAACTTGATTTTTTCAAATCCCTAAGTTGCACTCCCTTTGCGAGCGGTCTTTTATCTCTGCGAAAGAGATTAGAATACGAACATGAACTGAGCGCGTGTTTCTTCTTCCGGATCTGCATCGCCTTTCTTAGCGCTGGAAGCGAAGGACTGCATTACCTGGAACTGCGCGTTCTTGGCAAAGGTGTAGTCAACGCCTACGCCCCAAGATTTGACGTTGTTGAGGAGACTACCTTTTCTCCAGCTGTTCGTCGAACCATAGAGAGCGTTCGGGTCGGCATTGATATATTCAACCCATGCGTCCCACGTCTTCGGTGCTGCGAAGTTGGCGTTGCCATATTTGAGGACAGCAGCCCAGACGTCAGCATCATCGATGGCGCCGTTGTTCTGAATCTTCGTATAGTCGACGAGGAGATTCGTCTTCTGGCCCAGTTTCAAGCTGGCATAAGCACCCCAGAGGTTATCCGGTGCATATGCAGCAGCGGAATCAGCCAAATTGAAACTGTTATAGTAAACGCCGATGGCGCCTCTGTCAAAGAAGCCTTCCAATTCGCCGTAGCCCGTCTTTACGTCGTTCAAATTAGCTTCTTTAAATTTACCGTCGCATCGACGACGGGATGAATGGCAAAGCGGATATCTTCCGATTCCTGGAGTTTTGCCAGCCGCTTTTCCCAGACCGCAAACTCCGCCGCCGTCAAGGAAAATTCGCCGTACTCCGTCGTCGTCAGCCGCTCTTCCGCGCAGAGGACGTGGCGGGCGTAATCGACGTTGCCGGCGACGCGGTCATAGACGTGCAGCTCCCGCTCTTCTTCGTCAACATAAATCTTCATTACGGACCTCCTGAAAGATGATGCCTTATTATACCATATCCCTGCCGGCAGGACAAAAAAAGACCGCTCTTGCGAGCGGTCTTTTATCTCTGCGAAAGAGATTAGAATACGAACACGAACTGAGCGCGTGTTTCTTCTTCCGGATCTGCATCGCCTTTCTTAGCGCTGGAAGCGAAGGACTGCATTACCTGGAACTGCGCGTTCTTGGCAAAGGTGTAGTCAACGCCTACGCCCCAAGATTTGACGTTGTTGAGGAGACTACCTGTTCTCCAGCTGTTCGTCGAACCATAGAAAGCGTTCGGGTCGGCATTGATATATTCAACCCATGCGTCCCACGTCTTCGGTGCTGCGAAGTTGGCGTTGCCATATTTGAGGACAGCAGCCCAGACGTCAGCATCATCGATAGCGCCGTTGTTCTGAATCTTCGTATAGTCGACGAGGAGATTCGTCTTCTGGCCCAGTTTCAAGCTGGCATAAGCACCCCAGAGGTTATCCGGTGCATATGCAGCAGCGGAATCAGCCAAATTGAAACTGTTATAGTAAACGCCGATGGCGCCTCTGTCAAAGAAGCCTTCCAATTCGCCGTAGCCCGTCTTTACGTCGTTCAAATTAGCTTCTTTAAATTTACCGTAACCGGCAGTGGCGGCAAACTTGCCGTTGTTGTATTTGAGCTGAGCGCCGTCGAAGGTATCGCCGTATTCATAGCCGTAGGCATTGCCTAATACATACTGATAACGGCCGACCATCAGATCCCAGTTGCTGCCGAAATTGTGGTCAACATAGGCTTTGTCGAAATAAAGCTCATTATCTTCAGAAGAAGCATTTTTGGTATCAGCAAAGCTGATATTGTTCGTGCTTACGCGCAAAACGGCTTTCGTGCTGTCGTTGATCATGGCATTGCCTTGGAGACGAACACGAGCGGACCATGATGCATCATTTTCAACACTATCTTTCTGATGGATGAAGCGGACGCGAGCGTCACCGTTCAATTTTACGTTACCGACACGTTTTTCCAAGTTGGAAACGCGAACGCCGAGGCTGTTCAGTTCGTCAGAGAATTCGTCAGCCAATTTGTTGATGAGGGCGCGCTGTTCAACAGTGGCGCGGTCCTGGTGAGCCATCGCTTTGGCAACGATTTCAGCAGCTTCATAACGGGTGATGTTGCGGTCGCCTTCGAAATGCGTGCCGTCAACGCCCTGGATGATGCCGGATTCTGCCAACGTAACGACGGACTGGTAAGCCCAGCTGTCTGACGGTACGTCAACGAAGGGATTAGCTGCGAATGCGCAGGTAGCGCCGACAGCCATCGTTGCTACTAAGGATGCAATGATTTTCTTTTTCATGCAAAACAACTCCTTTTTGAGAAAAATATAATTATTCGGTACGAATAGACATACTGGAGCTGAACGTACCTCGGGAGTTGTCCACGTTTCCTCGCCGCTCCGTTCTTCTCGTTCTGCCTTTCACGTACCCTTGCAGCCCCATATGGATGCTGCATCACTGAAATGAGTATAGCAGATGTGTTTTGCCGATGTCAAGGCCCCTTCTGTATTTTAATTTTCCCAGTCTCCATACCTTCGTTTTGAAAGTCTCCTGCCGCCATTTTGTAAACGGCGTCTGCAAAACGAAAAAAGCAGCTCTACAGAGCTGCTTTTTCCGTATTCTTATTTCTCGTTTCTCATTTCGCCTGTTCGATCAGAAGGAGAAGACGAATTGCGCCCGCGTCTGTTCATCGGGATCGGCGGCGCTGCCGTCCTTCGTCTTCGAAGCGAAGGACTGCATGACCTGGAGCTGCGTGTTCTTGGCGACGGTGTAATCGACGCCGGCTCCCCAGGACTGTACGTTTTCCAGCAGATCCGCGCGTCTCCAACTGTTCGTCGAGCCGTAGTACGCGCCGTCTCCCGCATCGAGGTATTCAACCCACGCATCCCACGATTTCGGCGCCGCAAAGTCGGCTTTGCCGTAGGTCAGCTTGCCGAGCCAGACGTCGGCGTCTTTCGTGTTGACCGTGTTGGAATCCTGGTTGTTGACGCGCTGGTATTCACCGAAGAGGTTCCATTTCTGTCCGAGATTGACCGTGCCGTAAGCGCCCCAGATATCGTCCGGCGTATCCTTGCTGGCGATGGTGTCGCCGACGGTTTCGTCGTATACCGACGCGTTCGGCGTGCCGTTGAAGGTGTTGTAGTAGACGCCGACGGAGCCCTTATCAAAGAAGCCTTCCAGTTCGCCGTAACCGGTCTTGACGTTGTTCAGCGCGCCTTCCTTGAATTTGCCGTACCCTGCCGTGGCGGCGAATTTGCCGTTGTCATACTTGAGCTGCGCGCCGTCAAAGGTGTCGCCGTACTGGTAGCCGGAAGCGTTGCCCAAGATGTAGTTGTAGCGGCCGGCAGTCAGGTCCGTATTGCCGCCCAGGCGGTAGCGGACGTTGGCGCGGTCTACGTAGAGGGACGAGTCCGTATCGGCGGAAGCGGCCGTGTCGCTGCCGAAACTCTGGTTGTTCGTGCTGACGCCGAGTTCGACATTGGTCCGGTCGTTGACATTGGCATTCGCGCGGAGGCGGATGCGGTAGTCCCAGGAATTGTCATCATTCAATCCGGTGGAACGGGCGCTGTCCCCCTGGTACTGATAGCGGAGACGGGCGTCGCCTGTCAGCTTCACGTTGCCGACACGGTTTTCCAGATTGGAAACGCGAACGCCGAGGCTGTTCAGTTCGTCGGCGAATTCGTCGGCCAGTTTGTTGATCATGGCCCGTTGTTCGACAGTGGCCCGGTCCTGGTGCGCCATGGCTTTGGCCACGATTTCGGCGGCTTCATAACGGGTGATGTTGCGGTCGCCTTCAAAGTGCGTACCGTCAACACCCTGGATGATGCCCGATTCCGCCAAGGTAACGACGGATTGGTAAGCCCAACTGTCTGCCGGCACGTCGCTAAAGGGATTGGCGGCGAAAGCGCACGTTGCGCCGACTGCCATCGTTGCTGCTAAAACTGCGAGTATTTTCTTTTTCATCATACTTCACTCCTTTTAAGATCTTCGCGTGTCCTGCGTATTTGCAGGCGAGGGCTTCACGAAGGATCTGCAAGGTTTCAGCGGCGAGTTGTCCTGGTTTCCTCTCGTTTACGCACCTTGCGTTTCTTCCTGTCTGCTCCCGACAGCGGCAGTACGCTTTTTCCTGCTGCTGTGACGTCAGTATACTGCCGGAATTCCGCCTTGTCAAAAGCGGGATAATCCGCATAACCATGCGAATTATCCCGCTTTTTAACCAAACTGTAACCGAACTGTACCGGCCTTGTCAGCTAACTGTATCCGGCCTGTCAGTCCGCTGTATTCGTATTGCCGATTTAGAAGAAGAAATCGAGTTCCACACTGGTATATTCCTTCGGATCGGTATCGCCTTTTTTCGTTTTGGAACCGAAGGTCTGCCCTGCGGCGAGCATGACGTTCTTCGCCAAGGTGTAGTCAAACCCTACGCCCCATGATCTGACGCCGCCGTCCCAGCCGAGGAAATCATCGTCGCGCCAATTGCCCGTCGAGCCGCCGAAACCGTTCTGATCGACATTCACATAGTCGACCCAGGCGTCCCACGTGCCTTTTTCCGCCGCATCGGCTTCCCCGTACTGGAGCTTGGCGCCCCAGAGGTTGGCGTCCGCCGTATCATCCTTAAAGGAAACGCGCTGGTAATCGCCGATGAGGTTCAGCTTTTGGCCGAGACGGAAGGAAAGATACCCGCCGTAGAGCTTGTCGGCATTGACCGCTTCATGGGTCCCGTCTTCATCGACACTTTCGCCGTGGAACTGATTGTAATAGAGGCCGGCGCCGAATTTCTCAAAAGCGCCGTCGAGAGAAACATAGCCGGTTTTGACGTTATTGATGCCGCCTTCCTTGAACTTGCCGTAGCCGCCGGTCAAGGTGAAGCGATTGCCGACATACTGCGCCTGGGCGCCGTCAAAGGTGTCGCTGTACTGGAGCCCCAAGCCGTTGCCGATCTGATAATCATAGCGGCCGACGAGGAAGTTCATGTTGCCGGCGCGGTATTCGACATTGGCGTGGTCGGCGTACACATGGTGATCTTTGTTGCCCGAAGCGGAGCCTTCGTCGGCAAAGCTCATGTCATCTGTGCTCAGTCCGAAATTGACCGTCGTCTTGTCGTTGACATCGGCCGTCGCCAGGAGGTGCACGGCGTATTCCCAGGACGCGTCGTTTTTGAACGCCTTGTCCCAATGCTGATAATGCACGTTCGCGTCGCCTGTCAGCCGGACGTTACCGACCTTTTTTTCCAAGTCGGAAACGCGAACGCCGAGACTGTTCAACTCAGCGGAAAATTCATCGGCCAACTTGTTGATCATGGCCCGCTGTTCGACGGTGGCCCGGTCCTGGTGCGCCATAGCTTTGGCGACGATTTCAGCCGCTTCATAGCGGGTAATGTTGCGGCCCCCTTCAAAGTGCGTGCCGTCAACGCCCTGGATGATGCCCGCTTCGGCCAAGGTAACGACGGAATGATAAGCCCAGCTGTCTGCCGGCACATCGACGAAGGGATTGGCCGCAAAGGCGCAGGCCGCTCCTGTTACCATCGTCATGACCAATGATGTAACGATTTTCTTTTTCATTTGATCCTCTCCTTTTCTATCCTTTGCCATGGAACAACGGTAAAAAAGCAGGATGCCAATGTCCGATTTCACCGATGAGTTGTCCTTATTTCCTCAAGATTACTTCCGTACCGGCTGCCGCCTTCTTCTCCACTGTCCCCGACTTGTACCGTTAAGGTATATATATACTATACTAAATGTGATAATGCATGTCAATTGCATAATGATATTTACCGCTGTTTCCGTGGAAAAAGTCTTGTCATTGCCTCTGTCTACGCAAAAAACGCTGCCCATTATCTGAATTTTTCAGAATAAGGAGCAGCGTTATCCCATATGCTTATATGTTCATTTTTTATACTAAGTTGTTCGTATGGGCCTTAAAGCGATTGGACATGGGATTCGTCTCCGGTTCGACGTTCTTCATTCTGCCCAAGAGATCCGATTTGTCGTCGAAATAGGTATGCAAATAGGTTTCCGCCATTTCCGACAGCGGTTCTTCGAGAAAGGCTTCGTAAAGGGCTTTGATTTCCGGATTTTCCCAGCTCGATTTGATCTGCGCTTCGGCGTCGTATTGATAGAGCCGGTCCATGCGGGCCTGGTTCACTTTCTTGACCTGCGGCGCCTTGACTTTGGGCTGGCCGCCGCCGCCGATACAGCCGCCGGGACAGGCCATGATTTCGATAAAGGAATAGTTTTCGAAGAGGTCGTTTTTGATCAGATCGTCGATGAAGACGCGGGCGTTGCCGAGACCGCTGATGGCGGCAACGTGCAGGACGAAATGGCCGAAGGCGACGCTGGCCTTCTTCACGCCTTCAAGGCCGCGTACGTCTTCAAAGGGGATGAAATCTTTCGGCGCCGTACGGCCGGTAAAGAAGTAATACGCCGTACGAATGGCCGCTTCCATGACGCCGCCGGTGTTGCCGAAAATGATGCCGCCGCCGGAAGCCTGGCCGAAGACGCGGTCAAAAGCGCCTTCCTGCAACTGTTCGAAATCCAGTCCCGCTTCCTTGATCCAGCCTGCCAATTCGCGCGTCGTAATGCAGATGTCCGTATCGCGCAGTTCGGGAATGTCCCAGAAATTGGCCGACACGTTGAATTCGGGACGGCGAATCTCCGCTTTTTTAGCCGTACACGGCGTCACGCAGACGTTAACGATCTTTTTCGGATCAATATTCTTCGTTTCGGCGAACCACGTCTTTTCGACGGCGCTCAAGATGCTGATCGGGCTCTTCGTCGAAGAAAGATGGGGAATCAGGTCGGGATAGAAGATTTCGGCAAACTCGACCCACGCCGGGCAGCAGCTCGTAAACTGCGGGATAGGAATTTCTTCGGCTTGCAGTCGGTGGAGCAGTTCCATCGCTTCTTCCATGATCGTCAGATCGGCGCCGAAATTCGTATCGAATACGTAGTCGGCGCCGAGGGCGCGGAGCGCGCCGACCATCTTCCCTTCGACGAAGCTTCCCGGCTCCAGGCCGAAGGCTTCGCCGAGACCGACGCGCACGGCCGGCGCCGTCTGGAACATGACGATCTTATCGGGATCGGCAATGGCCGCCTTGACCCGTTCGACGTCGTTCACTTCCGTGATCGCATCGAAGGGGCAAGCCGAGGCGCATTGGCCGCAATGGACGCAAATGGGCATATCGCCTGTGCTGGGTAAATAATAGTAATCCATCACGGTCTGCGTATTGGCGCAGACGCGACGGCACAACGTACAATTTTTGCACTTACTTTCTTCAAATTGGACGGAGCAGTTGTGCTCATCGATAGGTACGCGACGCGCGAGTTCTTTAAAACGTGACTGGAAATTAAGCATTAGACGGCTCCTTCTATATGAACGTAAGACAGGAAAAGATAAATTATTTTTTTCACATAGTACAACTTCTTTTTATAGAGTAATACAAACAGCCATTTTTTTCCATAGTTTCCGAATGAAATTACTTAATCATTTTTACATCAATCATATTCCGATTCGGCATACGCTGTTATTACGAAATAAGAACCGTCAGGCCTTTTTATCGTTTTCTGTATCCAGGCGACCTATTCCGTACCGTTATCACCTTATTTTCATCGCCCGTTCAGAAAAACGGCGTCTCTCCCCTAAACGGCGGCGCCGCCGCTTGCCGCCTGCGCCGTGCGGAACTATGGACGCGTTTTCCTTCGCCGCCCTTGACGGAAAGCCGCCTTATTCCGGCTGACGCGCTTTGTCCGTCAGTTCCAGCCAGCGCTCCGTCATGGCGTCGATTTTCGCCGCCGTCTCTTCCTGCTCCGCCAAATAGGGGCGCTACGGCGGCGTAATCGCTGCCGGCGGCGGCGATGGCGGCGGCGAGGCCTTTGGCCAGGGCTTCGTAGCGTTCCAGTTCGGCAGACAGCGTCGCCATTTCCTTTTCTTCCCGCGTCGTCAGGCCCCGTTCTTTTTTGTCGGCTTTTTCTTTTTGCGGCGCCGTCTTTTCTTTTTTTACCGCTCCTTCCGACGGCGGCAGCGCCGATTTTTCCAGATAATCGCTGTAATCGCCGTCGTAGCGGCGCCATTCCCGTCCTTCGAGCACGAAGAGCTTATCGACGACGCGATCGAGAAAATACCGATCGTGAGAAACGACGATGACGACGCCCTGGAAAGTGTCGAGGTATCGTTCCAGAACGGTGAGCGTCGGAATGTCGAGATCGTTCGTCGGTTCATCGAGGAGCAGCACGTTAGGCTGATCCATGAGCAGCCGCAGCAGGTAAAGGCGGCGCCGTTCTCCGCCGGAAAGTTTGCGGATCGGCGTGTATTGCATTTCGTCGGTAAAAAGAAATTGTTCCAGCAGCCGACCAGCCGAAATCGTCTGCCCGAATTGATTGGTAAGAAAGCGGCGCGTTTCTCTGACGTAGTCGATGACGCGCAGCTCCTCGTCCAACGGCGGCACATGCTGTCGGAAAAAGCCGCAGGAAACGGTGCTGCCCGTACGCAGCGTTCCCCGCGTCGGCTGCAGTTCTCCTGCCAAGACCTTCAGCAGCGTCGATTTACCGACGCCGTTCGGCCCGACAATCCCCAGGCGGTCATGTTTGACGACGCGATAGGTCAGATTGCGAAAGAGCTCTTCCTGTCCCGTATAGGCGAAAGCGACGCCATCCATGTCGATAATCGTCTTGCCGAGCCGGCGAGACGTATCAAAAAATCCCACCGTTTCGTCGGCTTTGGCCGTTTCGCCGGCGCAAAGGGCTTCATAGCGGTCGCGCCACGCTTTCTGCTTCGTCGATCGCGCCTGCGCGCCGCGCCGGATCCAGGCCGTCTCACGGCGAATGACGTTGCGCAGCTTTGCCGCCGACGCCGCCGCTTCTTCCAGCCGTTGCTACCGCAGCAGCAGGTAGTCGCCGTAATTGCCTTCGTAGCTATACAGCCTGCGGTCGTCGAGTTCGACGATGGAGGTGACGATGTGGTCGAGAAAATACCGGTCGTGCGTACTGACAAGGATGGCGCTCTTGCTGTTGCGCAGGTATTCTTCCAGCCAGATGATCGTCAGTTCATCGAGGTGGTTCGTCGGTTCGTCGAGAATCAGCAGATCACAAGGCATGATCAGCGCCCGGGCCAGACCGAGCCGCTTTCGCTGGCCCCCCGAAAGGGCGCCGACAGGAGCCGTCAGTTCCGTTACGGACAATTTTTGCAAAATAATCGCCGCTTCGTGCTCCAGATCCTAGGCCGCAGCGGCATCCATCGCCGCCGTCAGTCCGGCTACGGCCGCGTCGTCGCCGGCGGCAAGGGCTCCTTCATAGCGGCGCAGGAGCCTCATGACCGGCAGGTCGCCGTCAAGAACGCTTTCCAGTACCGTCTTCTCCGGATCGAACTGCGGTTCTTGCGGCAAAAAATGTATTCGTCCTTTCGGATTTCGCCAGACCGTACCGCCGTCGCAGTCTTCCTGTCCGGCGGCAAGGCGGAGCAAGGTCGTTTTGCCGGCGCCGTTCAGTCCGATGAGTCCCGTCTTTTGGCCGCTGTCGACGGCAAGGGAAAGATCCTCGAAAAGGCCGCGCGTGCCGTATGCTTTTTTAACTTCTTCCAGGCGTATGATATGCATCGTTTTCATCTCCATATGATGATAAATTTCAATTTACTCCTGTTATACAATAGCGGCGCGGCACACGTCAAATCCCCTGTCGGTTCCGCCTGCGGCAAAAGCGCTTTTTTCTTACTTTTTCTTGCTCCTGTGCTGAAATTACAGTACAATGAAAAGCAATCATCGAATAAAGGAGTTTTTTTATGTTCCAGACAAATATTCTTGTTTTATCGGCCTTTGCCATCTATTTGCTCGCCATGCTCAGCATCGGCATCTACTATTCCCGCTCGCAGCAGCGCCTCAGCGACTATATTCTGGGCGGCCGCAGCCTCGGCCCCTGGATCACGTCCATGAGCGCCGAAGCTTCCGATATGAGCGGCTGGATGCTCATGGGGCTGCCGGGTTTCGCCTACGCCATCGGCATTTCCGCATTCTGGACGGCTCTCGGGCTGTGTCTGGGCACCTTTTTGAACTGGCATTTCGTTTCCGAGCGCCTGCGCAACTACACGGAAGTCGCCAACAACAGCTTGACGATCCCCGATTACCTGAAAAACCGGTTTCACGATGATTCCAACATCATCCGCTTGATTTCCGCCGTCTTCATCCTGATCTTTTTCCTCATCTATACATCTTCCGGCTTCGTCGCAGGCGGAAAACTGTTTCAAACCGTCTTTGGACTGGACTATACGACGTCCCTTCTCTGCGGCGCCTGTGTCGTCGTCTTCTACACTTTCCTCGGCGGGTTCATGGCCGTCTCGTGGACCGATTTTATCCAGGGCTGCATGATGTTCTTCGCCATCGTTCTCGTCCCCGTCACCGGTGCGCTTGCCGTCGGCGGCGGTAGCGTCATCGCCGAGCGTCTCGTCACGGAGTCGCCGCAGCTGCTCCAGCTCGTCCCCGACAGTACCATGACCGGGATCATCGCCATCATTTCCGCCATCGGCTGGGGCCTCGGCTACTTCGGCCAGCCTCACATCCTCGTCCGCTTCATGGCCATCGGCAATCCCGGCGAACTGCGCAAGGCCAAGCATATCGCCATGACCTGGGTCATCATCTCCCTGACGGCGGCCGTCCTCGTCGGCCTTGTCGGCAAAGTGGCGCTGACGGAAACGCTGGTCGGCGCCGATGCGGAAAAAGTATTCCTCATCATGAGTCAGGATCTTTTCTCGCCTTTCATGTCCGGTCTCATCTGGTCCGCCGTGCTGGCCGCCATCATGAGCACGGCCTCTTCCCAGCTTCTGGTCACGTCTTCGGCTATTTCCAAGGATTTTTACAATGCTTTTATCCGCAAAGACGCGAGCGAACGGGAACTGATCTATGTCAGCCGTTTCACGGTTCTCCTCGTCTCCGCTCTGGCCTTGGTACTGGCCGCCAATCCGGATAATTACATTCTGACCATGGTGGCATACGCCTGGGCCGGCTTCGGCGCCGCCTTCGGCCCGACGATCTTACTGTCCCTGTTCTGGCGGGAAATGACCCGCAACGGCGCTTTCGCCGGCATCCTCGTCGGCGGCCTGACCGTACTGATTTGGAAACAATTCGCCTGGTTCGGCCTGTATGAAATCGTTCCCGGCTTCCTCTTCTCCTGCCTGGCCATCTATCTCGTCAGCAAGCGGGAAGGCGGACCGGGCCGTGAAATCGAAGAAGAATTCGATACGGCCATCCACTTCAAACAGAAAATATCCGTTCTGCACAATGAAGACTAACAACAAGGAGCCCCTTCTTGACGAAGGGGCTCCTTGTTTTCATCGGCTGCGTCCAGATAGCCATTTTTATTTTTATGGCATCAGACGACTTGAAAAAGATAGAATTTCAGATAATTCGTTTCCGGCACGTTCCAGAGAATCGGGTGGTCCGGCGACTGCTGACGACCTTCGATCTGGCGCAGGCAAACGCCGGCATCGGCCGCCGCGTCACGCAGCATGGCGCGGAAAAGCTCGTCCGTCATGAAATGGGAACAGGAACAGGTCGCCAGATAGCCGCCGCGCGGCAGGAGCTTCATCGCCTTCCGATTGATCTCCTTGTAGCCGCGCACGGCATTGCGAAGCGTATGGCCGGACTTGGTGAAAGCCGGCGGATCGAGGATGATAAAATCGAAATCATGCCGCTTTTCTTCGGACAGCTGCGTCAGCAGATCGAAAACATTGTCCTGAACGGCAAACACGCGATCTTCCCGGTGATTGCGGCGAATATTCGCATTCGTCTGCGCTACGGCCTCGGCGGATATATCGACAGCCGTTACGGACAGCGCGCCGCCTGAAGCGGCGTTCAGCGCAAAGGCGCCCGTATGGGTGAAACAGTCCAGGACGCGGCGTCCCGCAGCCAGTTTGGCGACAGCCAGGCGATTATATTTCTGGTCCAGAAAGAAACCCGTCTTCTGTCCGTTTTCCACATCGACTGCATAAGTGATGCCGTTTTCTTCAATTTCCGTAATAACGGAGCCCGGCGAAGGCAAAAAGTCCGCTTCGTACCACCCCTTGTTCATCATCAGGCCGTCGAGTTCCCGGACGCTCACGTCGTTCCGTTCATAAATGCCGCGGACGGCGACGCCGTATTGCTTCAACTCTTCAACCAGGGCGCGAAAGATGACGTCTTTGACCGTATCCATGCCGTAACACAGCGTTTGCGCAACGAGAACGTCGCGATAAAGATCGACCGTCAGGCCCGGCAGTTGGTCGGCATCGCCAAAGATCAGGCGGCAGCAGGAAAAATCGGTTTCGCCCATTACGGTACGGCGATAGGCGACGGCATATCGGACACGGCGCCGCCAGAAATCTTCCGTAAAGGTATCGTTGGCATTGTTCGAAAGAAGGCGCACGCGGATCTTGGAAATGTCGTTGGCGAAACCCGTACCGAGATAGCGTCCCTTATCGGAACAGACGTCGACGAGATCACCGGTCTCGTAAGCGCCGTCAACGGCGGTCACTTCTTCTCCGAAAACCCAGGGATGCCCGCTCCGCGCGGCCCTTTCCCCTTTGCGTGTCAAGTATAATTTGGCGTAAGGTCTCATAGCGTTTCCTTTACAGAATATAATGGCTCAAATCGACGTTTTGGACGACGTCGTTCAGTTTACCGGCGACGAAGGCCTCATTGACGACTACTTCTTTTTCCTCCCTGTCCGGCGCTTCGTAGGCCACTTCTTCCAGAATTTTTTCCAAGATCGTATGGAGACGGCGGGCGCCGATGTTTTCCGTTTCCAAATTGACGCGATAAGCGTACTCGGCAATGGCGCCGATCCCGTCAGGCGTAAATTCCAGCGTAATGCCGTCGGCTTCGAGAAGGGCCCGATATTGCTTTACCAGCGATTGATTCGGTTCGGTCAGGATGCTGCGGAAATCGTCGACAGTCAGCGACTGGAGTTCGACGCGGATCGGAAAACGGCCCTGCAGTTCGGGAATCAGGTCGGACGGCTTCGATACATGGAAGGCGCCGGCAGCGATAAAGAGAATGTGATCCGTCTTGACGGGGCCGTATTTGGTGTTGACCGTCGCGCCTTCGACGATGGGCAGGATATCGCGCTGCACGCCTTCACGGGAAACGTCGGGACCGCCGGCATGTCCTTTTTCGGCGATCTTGTCAAATTCGTCGATAAAGACGATACCGGCTTCTTCCGTCGCCGCGACGGCTTTTTCTATGATGACGTCCATATCGAGACACTTGCCCAGTTCTTCTTCCTTAAATACTTCACGGGCTTTGGCAATGGACATTTTTTTCTTCTTTTTCTTCTTCGGCATAATGCTGCCGAGCATTTCCTGGAAGTTATTCGTCAACTCTTCCGTCGAATTGCCCGTCAGAATCCCCTGAATCGCCTTATCCTGCTCCGTCACTTCAATTTCGATTTCCCTGTCATCCATACGGTGAGCGGCAATATCTTCCAGCAACTGCTGCCGTTTTCCCGACGGCGCGTCCTGCGGCTGCGGCGCCGGTTGTGCCGGACTTTCTTCGGGCGCGCCGAAAAGAAGTCCCAACGGGTTGTTCGGCTGCGCGGACGTCGCCTCTTTTTTCGGCCAGAGTACCTGCAGAATCCGCTTGTTGGCTTCCCCTTCGGCCTTGGCTTCATACCGCTGTCCTTCTTCTTCCTGTACCATGCGGATCGCATTGGCGACAAGATCGCGTATCATCTGTTCCACGTCGCGGCCGACGTAGCCGACTTCCGTATATTTCGTCGCTTCGACCTTGATAAAAGGCGCGCCGACGAGACGGGCCAGTCGCCTGGCAATTTCCGTTTTGCCGACGCCCGTCGGGCCGATAAGCAAAATATTCTTGGGAATAATTTCGCTTTGCATCTCTTCGCTCAGTCGTTTGCGGCGCCAGCGATTGCGCAAGGCGACGGCGACCGATTTTTTCGCCGCTGCCTGACCGACAATATATTTATTCAGTTCCGCCACAATCTGTTTCGGCGTCAATTCACTTTCGTTCATCATCAGACCTCGTTTCTTACAATTCTTCGACAATAATATGGTGATTCGTAAAGACACAGATATCGGCAGCAATGTGCAGCGATTTTTCGGCAATTTCAGCGGCCGACAGCGCCGTGTTCTGCTGCAGCGCCCGCGCCGCCGCCAAGGCGTACATGCCGCCGGAGCCGATGGCGGAAATCCCGTCGTCCGGCTCAATAACTTCGCCGTTGCCGGACAAGAGGAGGATTTTGTCCTTGTCCGCTACCAGAAGCAGCGCTTCCAGCTTGTGCAGGATCTTATCGCTGCGCCAATCTTTCGCCAGCTCTACGGCGCTGCGAACGAGATTGCCGTTATGCTCGTTCAGCTTGTCTTCGAATTTATCAAAAAGGGAAAAGGCGTCGGCTACGGAGCCGGCAAAACCGCTGATGATCTTGCCGTGATAGAGACGCCGCACTTTTTTCGCCGTTCCCTTCATGATTACCGAATTCCCCATCGTCACCTGGCCGTCGCCGGCAATGGCGACTTTCCCGTCTTTTTGTACGGCTACGATCGTCGTAGCATGAAATGTTGCCTCAGCCATTTATATCCACTCCTTAACCTGGTCGATCTCCGCTAACGCCCGCTGTGCCAAAAGGGCATTTTTTTCCCGCTTTTTCATTTTCTTTTTGAGCCCGAGGGGGTCCATAATGCCGAAGTTGATATTCATCGGCTGGAAATTTTCGTTCGGACCGGCGGCAATATACCGGCTTAGGGCGCCGATGGCCGTTTGCCCGGAAAGGGTCAGGCACGCTTTGCCCTGTAAGAGCCTGGCGCCGTTGACGCCTGCCAGCAGCCCCATCGCCGCCGATTCCAGGTAGCCTTCCACGCCCGTAAGCTGACCGGCGAAAAAGAGCCGCGGCTCCTTGCGGTATTGCAGCGTCGGCAGCAGGAGCTCCGGCGAATTGATGTACGAATTGCGATGCATGACGCCGTAACGGACGAATTCGGCGTGTTCCAGCCCCGGAATAAGGGAAAAGACCCGTTTCTGTTCGGGAAATTTCAGGTGGGTCTGAAAACCGACGATATTGTACAGCGTCGCGCCGCCGTCGTCCTGACGAAGCTGCACGACGGCGTAAGGCAAGGCGCCGTTTCCCGGCAATTCGAGTCCTACCGGCTTCATCGGTCCGTACCGCAGCGTGTCGATACCGCGGCCGGCCATGACTTCGACGGGTATACAGCCTTCAAAGACGCTGTCATCTTTTTCAAAGTCATGGAGTTCGGCGCATTCAGCCGTCGTCAATTCCTGCCAGAATCGCTTATATTCTTCTTCCGTAAAGGGGCAGTTCAAATAATCGGCGCCGCCTTTGCCGTAACGGGCGGCACGGTAAACCTTCGTCATATCGAGGGACTCGACAGTGACGATCGGCGCCGCCGCGTCGTGAAAGTGGAAGTACGCCTCCCCTGTCAGCCGCTGTATCGCCGCCGTCATGGCCGGACTGGTCAACGGCCCTGTAGCGGCGATGACGATCTGATCGTCCGGCAGGGACTGTATTTCTTCTTGGCGAACCGTAATCAACGGATGGTGCCGCAGCGCCTCGGTCACCGTTTGACTGAAGGGAAAGCGATCGACGGCCAGCGCGCCTCCTGCCGGCACGCGGTGCCTGTCGGCTGCCGTCATGATCAGCGAGCCGAGACGCCGCATTTCTTCTTTCAACAGACCTACGGCATTTTCAATGTTGGCGGCGCGAAACGAGTTGCTGCAAACCAATTCCGCAAAAAGTTCCGTATGATGGGCCGGCGACGGCACGGCGGGCCGCATTTCCGCCAATTCGACGGGAATGCCGCGCCGCGCGAGCTGCCAGGCCGCTTCGGACCCCGCCAGACCGGCGCCGATAACAAGTACGCTATTCTTCATTTACGATCTCACCTTTTTTATGATTTTCACATTCGCTATTGCTGCAAAACAGTTTGTCCGGTCCTTTTTTATAATGCTTGACCGTCATGATGCTGCCGCACTTGGCGCATTTTTTATCGACAGGCTCGTTCCAAAGGACAAAGTCGCATTCCGGATAGGTGCTGCAGCCGTAAAAGATACGGCCCCGCTTTGATTTGCGCTTGATCAGCGTCCCCTTGCCGCACTGGGGGCAAGTAATGCCGAGGTCTTCGACGATGGCTTTCGTATTGCGGCAGTCGGGAAAATTCGAACAGGCGAGAAATTTGCCGAAACGGCCGAATTTATAGACCATAGGCGCGCCGCAGCGTTCGCAAACCTGCCCGGAATCCTGGCCGGCTACGGTGACTTTTTCCATATGTCCTTCGGCTTCTTCGATCTCCGGTCGGAAGACGTCGTAAAATTCGCCGAGAACGTGGGCATATGTATCGCTGCCCTGTTCGATAGCGTCAAGCTCTTCTTCCATATGGGCCGTAAAGCTGACGTTGATAATCCCTTCAAAATATTCTTTCAATAAGTTGACGATGACGACGCCCAACTCTGTCGGAACAAATTGTTTGTCTTTCTTTTCAACGTAATTCCGATTCTGAATCGTATCCATAATCGGCGCATACGTACTGGGGCGGCCAATCCCCTTTTCTTCCAGCGTCTTGATCAGGCTGGCTTCCGTGTATCGCGGCGGCGGCTGCGTAAAATGCTGTTGTCTGTCGATTTTCCGATTATGAACGACCGTGCCGGTCTTAAGCTGCGGCAAAACGGCAGCGGTCTTGTCGTTTTTGGCATCTTCATACAATTCCGTAAATCCTTTGAAAAGGACGGTATAACCGGCGGCGCGCATTTCGTAATTGCCGCTCATAATGGTGATCGTCATATGTTCCGTTTCGACCTGCGCCATCTGGCTCGCCAAAAACCGGTTCCAAATCAGCGTATACAGACGCAGCTGATCACGCGAGAGGTAGGCCGCCACCGCTGCCGGCGTCAATTCGAGCGATGTCGGGCGGATGGCTTCGTGCGCGTCCTGACTCGACTGCTTGGTCTTATACGTATGCGCCTTGGCAGGAACATATTCGGAACCGTAACGGGCGGAAATAAATTCCCGCGCCGCCTGCACCATATCATCGTTGATACGCGTCGAATCGGTACGCATATACGTGATCAGGCCGACGTGGCCTTTGTCGCCGATATCAAGCCCTTCATAGAGCTGTTGGGCCAACATCATCGTCTTTTTCGCGCCGAAATTAAGTTTACCGACACATTCCTGCTGCATTGTCGACGTCGTAAAAGGGGGCTGCGGCATCCGTTTGCGGCGCCGTTTTTCGACTTTCGTAATCAGATCGGGATCCTGACTGCGTTTATTTTTTTCCCATTGCAGGGCGGCGGCTATCTCTTCCGCTTCTTCCGCCGTATTGATTCTGATTTTTTTGCCGTTAATTCTGGCCAGTTCCGCCGGCAGCTCCAACCCGTCGTCCGTCGCATAAACGCCGCTGACGGTCCAGTATTCTTCCGGCACGAAGGCGGCGATTTCTTCTTCCCGTTCACAGATCAGGCGCACGGCGACAGACTGCACGCGACCGGCACTCAAACCCTTGCAAACTTTTTTCCACAAAAGGGGACTGAGCTTGTAACCGACGATGCGGTCGAGAACGCGCCGCGCCTGCTGCGCGTCGACGCGGGGCAAATCAATGGGCTGCGGCTCATCTATTCCGCTGAGGACGGCTTTTTTCGTAATCTCATGAAACATGACGCGGCACGGCTCGTGCAGATCCATATCGAGGATATGAGCCAAATGCCAGGAAATTGCCTCGCCTTCACGGTCCGGGTCAGTCGCCAGATATACTTTTTTCGAGCGGACGTATTCATGCCGCAGCTCGTCAATCAGTTTTTTCTTGTCATACATATTGGTATAACTCGGCTTAAATTCGTTTTCAATGTCGACGCCGAACTGGTTGCGCGGCAGATCCCGGAGATGGCCGCGGCTGGCAAGCACCTTGTAGGACGGACCCAGGAAGCGTTCAATCGTCTTCGCCTTGGCCGGCGATTCGACAATGACCAGATTTTTGGCGTTTTTCGGCAGCGGATCCATCTTTTTCAGCGGTTCTCGCTTCGGCAGATTGACAGTGCCGCTGATGACGGTCTTTTCCGCATCGTCACCCTTTTTTTTGCGGCTTCTGCTCTTTTTTTCGTATCGTCAATGACGATCGTTCTCTTAATCGGAAATTCCAGCATCTATATCATCCTTATTTTATCAATGACAGAAACAGGCGCGGTAAAGCCTGTGTATATCAACCTAGTTTTACATAATACACTATAACGCTTTCTCGTTCAACTGCAAGACGCCGGAATCATAAAAAAAGAAGGATTGCCTGCAACCTGTCGCATCGGCAATCCTTCTTCGTTATATATCTTTCGGCCCGTTACAGGCTTTAATTCGGCTCAGCGCCCGTTTTAAGGCTAATTGAGCCCGTTCGACATCAAGATTTTCCGCCCGTTCGCTAAGGCGCTTTTCAGCCCGTTCCTTCGCTTTTTCCGCACGCCGTCTGTCAATCTGTTTTGACAATTCCGATGACGGCGTAATGACGGTAATCTTATTTTCATTGACTTCCAAAAATCCGCCTGCAATGGTCATGCAGTCACGCGTGCCTTCTTTGTCGTAGACTAGCGGCCAAATACGCAAAGAGGCGATAAGCGGCGCATGATTCGGCATGATGCCCAAATCCCCGTCCAATGCGCGAACGCGAACGAAATTCACGTCATCGTTAAAGACGGTAACATCAGGCGTAATGACTTCCAAGCGGATGGTTTTGCCGGTTTCTGCCATCGCCTATTCTCCTTTCAGAGTCTTGGCCTTTTCATATGCTTCCTGAATATTGCCGACCATGTAGAACGCTTGTTCCGGCATATCGTCGCACTTGCCGGAAAGAATTTCTTTGAAGCCTGCAATCGTTTCCTTCAAGGGAACGTAGCGGCCTTCCTGACCGGTAAACTGTTCGGCAACGGCAAAGGGTTGACTCAGGAAACGCTGAATCTTACGGGCACGGGCAACTGTCAGCTTATCTTCTTCCGACAATTCGTCGATACCGAGAATAGCAATGATATCCTGCAAGTCGTTATACTTCTGCAAGATCGATTGTACGGCGCGGGCCGTTTCATAATGATCTTCGCCGATAATGTGGGGATCGAGGATACGAGACGTCGAATCGAGAGGATCAACGGCCGGGTAAATACCGAGTTCGGCGATCTGACGCGACAGAACCGTCGTCGCATCCAAATGCGCGAAGGTGGCTGCCGGCGCGGGGTCCGTCAAGTCGTCGGCAGGCACGTAAACGGCCTGTACCGACGTGATGGAACCGTTCTTCGTCGACGTAATGCGTTCCTGCAGGGCGCCGACGTCGGTTCCCAGCGTCGGCTGATAGCCTACGGCCGACGGTATACGGCCGAGCAGAGCCGATACTTCCGAACCGGCCTGAATGAAACGGAAAATATTGTCGATAAAGAGCAAAACGTCCTGATGTTCTTTGTCGCGGAAATATTCCGCCATCGTAAGACCGGTCAGGCCGACGCGCATACGGGCTCCGGGCGGTTCGTTCATCTGTCCGTAAACCAATGCCGTCTTATTAATAACGCCTGATTCCTTCATTTCGTTCCACAAGTCGTTGCCTTCACGCGTCCGTTCGCCTACGCCGGTAAATACGGAGTAGCCGCCGTGTTCCGTCGCGACATTGTGGATCAGTTCCATGATCAAAACCGTCTTGCCGACGCCGGCGCCGCCGAAGAGACCGATCTTGCCGCCTTTTACGTACGGCGCGATCAGATCGACGACTTTGATCCCCGTTTCAAGGATCTCCGTTTCCGGCGACTGGTCTTCATATTTCGGAACGGGACGATGGATCGGCCAATATTCATCGGCTTCCACTTTATCGTCTACCTTATCTACCGTTTCACCGAGGACGTTGAAAATACGTCCCAATACGCCTTTCCCTACGGGAATCTTGATGGGGTTTCCCGTATTTTCGGCGCTCATGCCGCGTACCAAGCCGTCGGTAGAGCTCATGGCAACACAACGGACGACGTCATCGCCCAGGTGCTGCATGACTTCAGCTACGAGGTCAACGGACTGAGCGCCTTCACCGCCGGTAACATGAATGGCGGTATAAATTGCCGGCAAGTCTTCTTCTGCAGAAAACCGCACGTCAATTACAGGTCCGATAACCTGAATTACTTTCCCAATATTATTACTCATGAAGAGGTTCTCCTCTCTAATACATGTATATACGCGCTGCTTACAGAGCATTCGCTCCGCTGACGATTTCCGTCAATTCATTCGTAATGCCTGCCTGACGTACTTTATTATAGTTAACTGTCAGCCGTTCGATCAATTCGCCGGCATTATCCGTCGCCGACGTCATGGCCGTCATCCGCGCGCCCAACTCGCTGGCCGCCGATTGGAGAAGGCCGTTGTACAAAAACCTCTGCACATAATGGGGCAACAGCGTTTCCAACACCTGCTGCGCATCGGGAACGAAGAAATATTCTTCCGACGGCCCCTCTTTCTTTACCGTCGCCGGCATGATCGGCAGCAGCCGTTCCGTAATAACTTCCTGCGACAACGCCGAGCGGAATTTCGTATAGATGACATACACGTCATCAACGGTACCGTCAAGGAAGGCAGCGACAGCTTTATCAGCCAGCTGCTGCGCATGCGTGAACTGCGGCTTATCGGAAAAACCGCTCCACCGTTCTGCCGGCGTCACCCGCAGATGCCTTAAGTATTCGTTCGGTTTCCTGCCGCTGGCGTAGATGGTGAGCGCATCTTTATCCCGGCTTTGCAGGACGGCGGTCATGGCCTTGTTGATGTTGGCGTTAAAGGCGCCGGCCAGACCTTTGTCGGAGCCGATGATGATATAGCAGGTGCGTTTGACGTCACGCTGTTCGAAAAGAGGGCTGTCACTGCTGCCGGCCGCCGCCGACAGGCGCTGCAACATGCCTTCTATCTTTTCTGTATAAGGAGCCGTTGCCAAAGCCCGTTCCTGTGCACGGCGCAAACGCACGGAAGATACCATTTTCATGGCCTTCGTGATTTGCTGCGTATTGGTAACGGACTTAATCCGCCTGTTTATTTCGCGTGCACTCGGCATAGACTATTCCTCCTCTTTGACTAATTCGTGGGATGCGCCGTAATCCTTCGTGAATTCGGCGATCGCCTTTTTGAGGATTTCTTCGTCCGCTGGTGCAAGTTCCTTCGTTTCTTTAATGTGCTGGCCCACTTCGGGATGGTTTGCGTGCATGTAGGCGATGAATTTTTCTTCAAATTCCGTAATTTCATCGACCTGAACAGGCATCAGGTACCCTTTGACAGCCAGATAAATTTCCATTACCTGATCTTCGACCGCCATCGGCTGATACTGCGGCTGAATCAGCATTTGCATCGTCCGTTCGCCGCGATCGATTTGCGCTTTCGTATTTTTATCGAGGTCGGATCCGAACTGCGCAAAAGCGGCCAATTCACGATATTGCGCCAGATCCAGACGAAGTGTGCCGGCGATCTTCTTCATGGCCTTAATCTGCGCCGAACCGCCTACGCGGGATACGGAAAGGCCGACGTTAATAGCCGGACGGACGCCGGAGTTGAAAAGTTCCGTTTCCAGGAATATCTGTCCGTCCGTAATGGAAATAACATTTGTCGGAATATATGCGGACAAATCGCCTGCCAGCGTTTCGATGATCGGCAGGGCCGTAATCGAACCGCCGCCCAATTCATCGGACAGCTTGGCAGCGCGTTCGAGCAGGCGGGAGTGTAAGTAGAATACGTCACCGGGATAGGCTTCACGTCCCGGCGGACGACGGAGAAGCAAACTCATGGCGCGATAAGCCTGGGCATGTTTCGACAAATCATCATAAACGCAAAGAACATCTTTTCCCTGATACATGAAGTATTCGCCCATGGAAACGCCGGAGTACGGAGCCAGGTACTGGAGCGGCGCGCCGTCAGATGCACCGGCAGCGACAACGATGGTATAGTCCATCGCGCCGTGTTCTTCCAGCGTCCGCACAACGCGCGCTACCGTCGAAGCTTTCTGCCCGATAGCGACATAGACGCAGATGACATCGCTGTCTTTCTGGTTGATAATCGTATCAATGGCGATAGCGGTCTTACCGGTACCGCGGTCACCGATGATCAGTTCACGTTGTCCGCGGCCGATGGGAACCATGGAGTCAATAGCCTTCAACCCGGTTTGTAACGGCTTTTTGACAGGTTGCCGGTCGGCAATGCCGGAGGCACGCAATTCTACGAGACGGGATTCGGTCGTATTGATTGCGCCTTTGCCGTCAATGGGCACGCCCAACGGATTCACGACACGGCCGATCAGGGCATCTCCGACGGGAACCTGCATAACGCGGCCCGTACGGCGAACGGTGTCGCCTTCTTTAATCAATTCATCATTTCCCAATAAAACGGCGCCTACATTATCTTCTTCCAGATTCAGGACGAGGCCGTACACGTCGTGAGGAAGTTCCAGCAATTCGCCGGACATGGCCTTATCCAGGCCGTAGATGTGCGCAATGCCGTCGCCGACTTCCAGGACGGTGCCGACGTCGTCGACATTGGTTTCGACGTTATAGTCTTCGATCTGTTTTTTGATTATCGCCGTAATTTCTTCTGGCTTCATATTCATTTTTCGTCCGTCACCTCATTCGTTACATTCACATTCAGCAGTGAATGTTTCATATTACGGAGCTGCCGCAGCAAGCTGCCGTCGATTACTTGATCACCAATCTGGATGACGACGCCGCCGATAATAGACGGATCGGTGTAGTATAACGGTTCGATCTTCTTGCCTGTCATACTTTCAAGGCTGGCTACAAGTTTAGCTTCTTCTTCGGCCGACAACGGTTTGACGACACGGATCTTGGCAATATCGATATTCTGCGCAGCACGTGACAAATCGATGAACCCTTCGATCGCTTCGGCAATCGCGGCTTCTCTGCGCCGATCTACCATGACATAAAGAAATTGACAGACAATGGGCGACAGAACATCGGCAAAAACCTGCCTGATCGTATCCTTTTTCGCGGCCTGCGGCACCAGGGGATGAGCCAGAAATTTACGCAACTCGGGATTTTCCCGAAGCGTATCCCGCACACTTTTCAATTCCCTGCCATATTCGTCAAGTTTCTGCTGTTCCGTGGCAATATCGAACATTGCCTGGCTGTACTTACTGTAAACGACTTCCGGTATCATGATCAGTTACCGTTAGCCTGCCGCGCATCCATCTGTTCGATGCATTCGGCGATGAGCTTTGAATTCATATCTGTATCCATATTCTTTTTGAGCAGCTTTTCTGCCACAGCCATAGACAGGTTCACTACTTCATTACGCATTTCACGGATAGCAGCTTCTCTCTCGCTGGCAATCTGCGCCTGCGCCAACTCTTTTTCTCTGGTTATCTGTTGGCGAATGGCATCCAAATGTGCCTGCCCTTCCACATCGGCCTGTTTGACGGCCTTGTCAATAATAGCCTGCGCTTCTGCCCGGGCTGTCTGCAATTGCTTTTGATAGTCGAGCTTCAGCTGTTCAGCTTCTTCACGTGCGTTTTCGGCACTGCTCAGATCATCGGCAATCTTATTCTTGCGGTCTTCCAACACCTTTAAAATAGGCTTATAGGCGAATTTCGCCAAAATAGCGACGAGGATAAAAAAGTTGATGAATTGGAAGATCAGTGTACCGTTGATGGTGACCAAGGTATTTCCCTCCTTTTATCATACCTATGCCAAAGCATATCAGATAAGCGGATTGGCAAATACTAAGACGATGGCGATAACGGCTGCAATAATAGGCATGGATTCGATCAGGCCTACGGAGATCAACATGTTGACGAGAAGCTTACCGCCCATTTCCGGCTGACGCGCCGTACCTTCGAGCATTTTAGCGGCTGCATGGCCGTCACCGATAGCGGCGCCCAAAGCTGCCAAACCGATACCAATTGCTGCACCTAATGCGGAAAATGCCAATACTAATGAATGATCCATGATATAATTCCTCCCTGAATGTAGATAAATGAAAATCTTACTTGTTTCTGCGCATTTGTTCTTAATCGGATTCTAAGGAATCTGCCAAATACGACGTAACCAGAATTGTGAAAATAAAAGCCTGAATCAGGCCGATGAACAGACTGAAAATCAACCAGACGATCGGCACCCCTGCCGGCACCAGTTTATATAAAACTTCCAGCAGTATCTCTCCGGCCAGAATATTGCCGAAAAGACGGAAGGCCAAAGTCAACGGTTTGGTAAACTCTTCCAGAATATTCATGAGGACAAAAGGAACAAAGGGTTCAAAATAATGCTTGACATGCTTCTTGACTCCTTGATTCTTCAGCGCCACGTAATGGACCATGAAGGTCGATACCAGTGCCAATCCCAGCGTCGTATTCAAGTCATTCGTAGGTGAAGCCAACAGATGCGGGCTCGGTAAAAGACCGAGTTCATTACTGAAAAGGATGAATAAGAAGAATGTTAATAAGACAGAGACGACTTGTTGCCACTTCGGCCCCAGCGTTTCCTTGAATTGGGCCAAAAGAGCCTCAATGATCATTTCAACGGCATTTTGCAATCCCGAAGGAACAAGCGCCCTGCTTCTCGTCGCACTTACGGTCACGATAATGACCAACAGCGCTACTAGCCACGTCAAGTAGATCGTATCCATATTGACGCCCATTCCCAAAAACTGAATTATCAGATGATGCCCCGTGTGCAGTTCCAAGAATTCCACCTCCTTCCTTATTCAGAATGTCGTACGAAAATACTCACGGTTTCTGCAAAGATCAATAATCTGTAGGTGAAAATGCCGCCTACAAAAGAGAAGATATTAATCTGCGGAAACTGTAAAACCAAAATAACGGCCAGCACGATCAGTAAAAGCCTGATAACGGCGCCGGTGCGAATGAAATGCAGCGCTTTAACCGGCTGCATCTTTGCAGAACGGAAAAGGCGACTGCTCAGCATCAAAAAATAAACAATATTGAGCAAACTGCCGATAAACCAACCGGAAAGGAGTCCGTATTTTCCGGCGGCAGCCATGACGGCAGCGCCGACAAGGGTCAAGGCCGTGAGGCGGAGCAGCGTTTTTTTTACATACCGTACAAATTCGTCCATGGGCACTCCCCTTCGCGCCGCGTTCAGCGCTCATCATCTTCTTGATAAAGTGCAAGCGCCCGCTTGTACAAGGACCAAAATCCGGTCGCCGCTCCCAGAAGTGCGCAAAAGATCAAACCGAAAGGCTCACTGTTCAAGAACCCGTCAATAAAGCGCCCGATCAGAACGCCGACGACGATATTGACGAACAGGGTCAGCCCCAAAGAAGCGGCGACGGCAATTAAATGCAGCAAACCTGTATTTTTTCCGTTTTTCCGAATCATCTGCCACCACGACACTTATCCGTTTTCATAGAGCAGTCCGTTTACGGCAACAAAATGCCCTCGTAAAAAAGACTGCATACTCATTTTATCACTCATAATATTCTGAAAGCAACTTTTTACGTATGGTTTCTTTTTATCATTATTTTCATGTATCAGTTTACTGCAATTCGCCGAAGGGACGGCGAATTTTTTAAAGAAATTCTTCCGGTTTTTCTTTAAATTTACAGAAAACATACAAAATCGCCTGAACGATCCGTTTCGCCGCTAAGCCGTCTCCGTAAGGATTAACGGCATTACTCATCTGCTCGTAAGCAGCATCGTCAGTCAACAGCTTTTTTGTTTCCCCATAGACGACATCCTTACGGGTGCCGATCAATCGCACCGTACCGGCTGCAATGGCTTCAGGACGTTCCGTCGTATCGCGCAAGACCAAGACGGGCTTGCCCAACGACGGCGCCTCTTCCTGAATGCCGCCGGAATCGGTGAGGACCAGACAGCTGCGATTCATTAAGTTAGCAAACGGTTCATATTCAAGCGGTTCAATAAGATGTATTCGCGCGGCGCCGGACAATTCTTCTTCGACGACGCGGCGCACCAGCGGATTGCGGTGGACGGGAAAAACGATTTCCGTATCGGGAATTTCGTCGATAATAGAACGCAATGCCTTATAAATATGCCGCATGGGCTCGCCGAGATTTTCCCGCCGATGCGTTGTAAGCAGAATCATCCGGCGCCGGCCGAAATCGATTCCCTGCAACTCGTCATCGGCGAAACGGTAATCGTCGCGAACCGTATTCATCAGCGCGTCGATTACCGTATTTCCCGTTACGTAGACGGAATTCTCCGCAATGCCTTCGCAAAGAAGGTTTGCCTTGGCCGTAGGCGTCGGCGAAAAATGAACGGCCGTCATGGCGCCGGTCAGCTTGCGATTCATCTCTTCCGGAAAAGGGGAATAGATGTTTCCCGTGCGCAGGCCGGCTTCGACATGCCCTACGGGAATTTGCTGATAATACGCCGCCAGCGCTCCGGCGAAGGTCGTCGTCGTATCGCCGTGAACCAGGACGAGATCGGGTTTTTCTTTTTCCAGCACGGTTTTCAGCCCCTGCAGCGCCCGTGTCGTAATATCATATAACGTTTGGCCCTGCGACATGATATCCAGATCGTAATCGGGCCGAATACGGAACAACTTCAAGACCTGATCCAGCATCTGCCTGTGCTGCGCCGTAACGGTAACGACCGTCTCGATTTCTGCAGCATGCTTTTTCAGTTCCAAGACGACTGGAGCCATCTTGATCGCTTCAGGCCGTGTACCGAATATGGTCATCACCTTGAGCATGAACGTGCCACCTCCAAATTCATTTTACCGGCTTTTGCGCCGCCGGGTTCGGCATTTTACGTAAGATGCCGATGCGCTTCGCCGTATAAATAATCGCCGTCAGTACAATAAGGACGGTGATTATTCCCGTCTTATAGCTGACCGTCGCCACAAATACGGCGACAAGGCCTAAGATCAACGTAATCAGATACATAATCAGTACGGCCTGTTTTTGCGTCATGCCTAAAGCCAGAAGGCGATGGTGCAGGTGCCCCTTGTCAGGCTGAAAAACAGGTACGCCGCTCATCTTACGGCGCACAATGGCAAAGAGCGTATCCAAAATAGGCAGCCCCAAAGCGATGACCGGCACGACGAGAGCCACGGTAGCCGCCGTTTTCACCAGGCCGAGGACGGCGACGACGGCCATGGTATAGCCGAGCAGCATGCTGCCCGTATCGCCCATGAAAATCTTTGCCGGATTGAAGTTATATTGCAAAAAGCCGAGCGAAGCACCGGCCATGGCGACGATGATCATTGCCGGCAGGTACTGATTCATCGTGACGGCAATAAAAAACATGGCAATGGACGCGATGACGGAGACTCCGGCGGCCAGACCGTCCAAGCCGTCGATAAGGTTAACGGTGTTGGTAAAGCCGATGATCCAAAAAATCGTCACCGGTACGGCGATCCAGTCAGGCAGCACGATAAGCGTCCCGAAAGGATTGGTCAGCCATTCGATCCGAATCCCGAAAGCTACGGGAATGGCTGCGGCGATGATCTGACCGGCAAGTTTCACCTTCGCCGGAATATTGCAAATATCATCCCAAATGCCCAGAGCGACGATCGCCGTGCAACCTGCCAGCAGTCCGAAAAGCTCGCTCGTCAGGGGCATGCAAAAAAGAACGGAAACGATAAACCCGGCAAAAATCGCCAATCCTCCCAGACGCGGAATGATACGGGTATGCACCTTTCTGGCGTTGGGCCGGTCCACGGCGCCGACTTTAATAGCCAGCTTCTTGACAGCCGGAGTCAACGCATAGGCCAAAATGAGGGAAATAAAAAAAGGCACAAAATATGCTTGCACGAAATACGCCTACTTTCTCTGAAATCGCTGCTACGCTCTAATTCGTCAAACTGCGCATCGGCGCCGGAATACGACCGCCGCGGGCAATAAAATCATCGGCTTTATAGGAGTTGACGGCAATGACGGGGCAATGTCCCAAGAGACCGCCGAATTCCACGGCATCGCCGACGTTCTTACCCGGAACCGGGATCAGGCGGACTGCCGTCGTCTTATTATTGATCATGCCGATCGCCGCTTCGTCGGCAATAATTGCCGCGACAGTCGCCGCCGGCGTATCGCCGGGAACGGCGATCATATCAAGTCCGACGGAACAGACACAGGTCATGGCCTCCAATTTTTCCAACGTCAGGCTGCCGCGAGCAACCGCTTCGATCATCCCCTTATCTTCACTGACGGGAATGAAGGCGCCGGACAGGCCGCCGACACGGGAAGACGCCATAAGACCGCCTTTTTTTACGGCGTCGTTCAACAATGCCAGCGCCGCCGTCGTACCGCTGGCTCCACAACTTTCCAGTCCCATTTCTTCCAAGATGGCGGCAACGCTGTCCCCGACCGCCGGAGTCGGCGCCAAAGAAAGATCGATAATACCGAAAGGAACGTGCAGGCGTTTGGAAGCTTCCATCGCGACCAACTGCCCTACACGCGTGATTTTGAAAGCCGTCTTCTTGATCGTTTCGGCGACGACATCAAAGGGGGCGCCCTGCACTTCTTCCAGAGCCCGCTTCACGACGCCGGGCCCGCTGACGCCGACGCTGACGCAGGCATCGCCTTGTGTTACGCCGTGAAAAGCGCCGGCCATAAAGGGATTATCTTCAACGGCGTTGGAAAAGACTACCAGTTTGGCACAACCTAAAGCATCATTTTCTTTTGTCAGAAAACTCAATTCTTTGATGACGCGGCCCATTTCGGCAACGGCGTCCATATTGATGCCGGCCTTAGTCGAAGCGACGGCAACGGAACTACAGACGAGATCGGTCGTGCTCAACGCCTCGGCGATGGAAGCGATGAGCTTTCGATCCCCTGCAGTATATCCCCGTTCGACGAGCGCGGAAAAACCGCCGATAAAATCAATGCCGATTTCCTTCGCCGCCTTGTCCATAACCTGCGCAACAGGCGCGTAGGTTTCCAGGTCGCTGGAATCGGCTACAATACCAATCGGCGTTACGGAAACGCGCTTGTTGATGATGGGCACGCCGAATTCACGGCCAATATCTTCACCCGTTTTCACCAAGTTTTCCCCATATTTCGTGATCTTATCATAAATATTCCGGCACAATGTCTTGCCGTCGGCGGCGCAACAGTCGAGAAGACTGATTCCCAGCGTTATCGTTCGAACGTCAAGATTATTTTTCTGAATCATCTGATTCGTTTCTAATACGTCATGAATCGTCAGCATATCGTCACTCCTTATCCGATGCGGTGCATGGCATTGAAAATTTCCTGATTCTGTGCCCGAATTTCCACGCCCAATTCATCTCCCGCAGCCTTCAGCAGGGACTGCAATTCGCTCAATCCGATAGCGGCCCCTTCGGTATCGACGATCATAACCATATTGAAAATACCGTCTAAAATCACCTGATTAATCGTTAAAATATTGATTGCCTGTTCCGCCATGATGCGGCTGACGGAAGCAATAATTCCCGTACGGTCTACGCCGACAACAGTAATAACCACCTTCATAAATATGCCAACTCCTCTATATTTGACTGTCATATACGTTATTATAGCATGTTAATGTTGCAAATTCCATAACGGCAACGATGCATAAACTACCTTTTTCTATCTGTTTATATTTATTTGGCTAAGGCTTTAGCAATTAAATTTTTTCCTTCTTCCAGCAATTCATTTGCATGTTCTTCAGATACAAAGCTTTCGGCATACAGCTTATACATGTCCTCCGTTCCCGACGGCCTGGCAGCGATCCAGCCGTTTGCCAGGGATATCTTGACGCCGCCGACAGCGTAATCGCCATACGGGGATTTCGAGAGAACGGACAAAATGGGACTGCCGCAAAGAGAGGTCTCCGACACGTCAGCCGCCGTCAACCTGCTGATTTTATCCTTCTCTTCCAGCGATGCCGGCGCGTCACTGCGGACTGCCACCGGCCGCCCCAGCGAAGCGCACAGGTCAGTATAATACGGCAAGGGAGATTTTCCGGTAACAGCCTTGATTTCCGCTGCCAGCAGACACATTACGATACCGTCCTTATCGGTCGTCCAAACGGCGCCGTCTTTGGCAACGAACGAGGCGCCGGCACTTTCTTCGCCGGCAAAAGCGATTTTTCCTGCCGAAAACAGAGACCCGAAATACTTGAACCCGACAGGTACCTCATAGACCGGCACTGCCAACTGTTCCGCCACGCGTGACAGCAAATCCGTCGTCACGACGGTCTTGGCAATTCCCTTGCCGCTGAACTGCCGATGCGTCAACAGATAATGAGCCGCAACGGTCAAATACGCGTTGGCGGAAATCATGCCGTCGCGTCCCGACACGACACCGAAGCGATCATAGTCGGGATCGTTGGCCAAAATCAGATCATACGCCGTAGCCGCCGTCGCCACGGCAGACATGACGTAGGACGAAGAGCAATCCATCCTCACCTTGCCGTCGTGGTCATAATTCATAAAGGTGAATTGCGGATCGTACGAATCATTGACGAAATCGATGGGAATCCCGTACTGTTCCGAGATCTTATGCCAGTAGTTCATTCCCGAACCGCCTAAGGCATTGACCAGAATACGGCTATTACCGCGGCGAATAGCGTCCATGTCCAGCATGGTTTCCAGTTCGCCGACATACAGCCCCTTGAAATCGTAAGGCGTCCCGCAGGCCGCGCCGGCAGCAACGCTTCTGACCTCTCGGTTCCCGCCTGCCAGCAAACGGTTCGCCTCCGCTTCTATGGCTTGCGTAATCGCCGTTTCGGCAGGGCCGCCGCTGATCGGATTGTATTTGATCCCGCCGTGCTCCGGCGGATTGTGGGACGGCGTAATGATGAGACCGTCAGCCAGTCCCTGCGTGCGTTCCCGATTATAACGCAAAATCGCCCGGGATACGGACGGCGTGGGAACGAAGTCATCATCGCTGTCAACAAAGGCCTCGACGCCGTTCGCCGTTAACACGGAAAGAACCGTATGGTAAGCCAATTTGGACAAAAAATGAGTGTCGGCGCCGACAAAAAGAGGCCCCGACGCGCCGAAAGAACGGCGCAGCGTGCAAACGGCCTGCGTGACGGCTGCTACATGGGCGGCCGTAAAACTGCCGTTCCCGGCCTGTCCGCGATGCCCCGACGTGCCGAAGCAGACACGCTGCGCCGGCTGCGTTACATCGGGCTGAATCGTTGCATAGGCCGTCGCCAACTGCTGCAAATCGATGTAATCTTCCTTTCTTATTCTCGTACCTGCTAATGCATGAATCGCCATCTCCGTCACCTTACCCATCTGATTTTGACAACCTAATGAAGTTTCTATACAATAGGATCAATAAAGCAAACTGTCTTCAATCAACAGACTTTTGTCTTTACAAGCTCAATTATACCAAATTCGAATTACTTCGGACAGTACCGAAACGAAAGGATAACAGATCATGAAACTGGTTTCCTGGAATGTAAACGGCCTGCGCGCCGTCATGAAAAAAGGCTTTACAGAAATTTTCAACGAACTGGACGCCGACATCGTCGGTCTGCAGGAAACAAAATTGCAGGAAGGGCAGATCGAATTGACGCTGCCCGGTTATGAACAATATTGGAACTACGCCGACAAAAAAGGCTACAGCGGCACCGCCGTCTTTACGCGTATCCAGCCGAAAGCCGTAACCTACGGCATGGGCATTGACGAACACGATCACGAGGGCCGGTTAATAACGCTGGAGTTCGCCGATTTTTATTTTCTCACGTGTTATACGCCGAACAGCCAAAGCGAATTGGTCCGACTGCCATACCGCATGAAATGGGAAGACGATTTTCGCACCTATCTGCTCGGCCTGACCGATAAGAAGCCGGTTATCGTCTGCGGCGACCTGAACGTGGCCCATGAAGAAATCGATCTGAAAAACCCGAAAACCAACCGCAACAACGCCGGTTTTTCCGATGAAGAACGGCAAAAGATGACCGATCTTCTCGCCGGCGGCTTTATCGATACGTGGCGCTATTTCTACCCTGATACGGCCGGCATCTATTCCTGGTGGAGCTACCGTTTCAAAGCGCGCCAAAACAACGCCGGTTGGCGCATCGATTACTTTTTAGCGTCTCAAACGCTCGCCGACCGTCTGCAAGACGCTCATATTTATACCGATATCGAAGGCAGCGACCACTGTCCCGTAGGACTTTCGCTGCGCTGAACTTCCATTGACGCCTATTACCGCTTGTGGTAAAATACGTAGCGTATTCGACCATGCGAGTGTGGCGGAATGGCAGACGCACCAGACTTAGGATCTGGCGTCTCACGACGTGAGGGTTCAAGTCCCTCCACTCGCACCAAGCAAAAAGACATCCCTCGCGAGGGATGTCTTTTTTTATTGAAAAACTGCGCCAAACAATACCACGTCTCTCTTATCTCTTATCTCTTATCTCTTATCTCTTATCTCTTATCTCTTATCTCTTATCTCTTATCTCTTATCTCTTATCTCTTATCTCTTATGAACGGCGTTGTAATCCTCCTCGCTGATAGCTTCCAGCCATTCTGTACTAACCCCTTCGCCGCTGATACCGATCGACAAATGGGAAAACCACGAATCTGCCGCTGCGCCGTGCCAATGCTTGATATTGGCCGGAATGTGAACAACGCTTCCCGGCATCATTAAGACGGCTTCTTTGCCCCATTCTTGGTAATAGCCCCGGCCGCCGACACAGATCAGCATCTGTCCGCCGCCCTTGAGGGCACGATGACTATGCCAATGATTACGGCAGCCCGGTTCAAAGGTGATGTTGTGAATCACGACCTGTTCTTCCGACAGGGACGCCAAATAACTTTGACCGTCAAAATACGCTTGATAATCATCGTTCTGCCTATGGGGAAGATCAATTCTTTTTCATATTGTTCCTTATCTTTCATCTCTATCCTTCCTCTCATCATCTGCCGGTCTGTGTTATTCTTTTCTCTGCCGCCCCAGATATACGCTCTTTGAAATACTTCTTTGAAATCAGTGAGAAAGGCATTGCCCGAACCAAAGGCCGACAGCCATTTCTTCCGCTCGACTAAGTGAAAATTTCCTCGCCTCTGCGCCGCAACATAAGACCGGCGTCGGTAAGGACAACATGCCGGCAGCGCACAAAAAGCGGCGCCTTCACCTCCGCTCCCCATTGGCGGCTGAAAGTCAGCTGCGTCAAAGGAAGCAAGGCTGTTGATCGGGAAATATTTTCTTTTTGAGCAACAGCCAACTAATATTGCAGCGATCACGTTCCATCGCTATCCTGAACCTTCACTGATGATAGCGTCATTATATGCTTTTTCACTCCTCTATAGCCGTAAATCGTTGATGAATGACGCCTTTTCGTCCCGTAACGTTCCTATTCCACTCTTTCGATGGTCACATCTGCATCGCTGCCGTCGGCGAAGATACTCAAATCGCCGTTCAAATGACCTAACTGCTGCCGTTCAAATTCTTCGCCGTTCTGTTGATAAAGAATGACAAAGCTGCCGCGCGGCGCCCAGTAAACGATATCGCCCACGTCATACCGATCGGCCCGTAAATGTTCCGTCGGCAAAGCGCCTTGACCATAGCGGTACGTCATTTCACGGCCATAGAGATTGACCATGTGCAAGTGCAAAGGGAATTGTTTTAACAAGGCTTTTGTCGCTGCATTGTTTTCCAGCGTGCCATATAAGCTTTGTCCACGCACCGTCACTTTAATGGTATACATTCGTTTTTCCTCCTCCCTATCCTGTCCGTCCATAACCTGCTTCAACGCCGTTTCTCCCTGACTGAGAGATGATTCGTCAGCCTTGCTCGGAACGCAGCCCGAGAGCAGGAGCAATAAACAGGCTGCTAATAAAAGAACACTCCATTTCGCTTGCATATATTTCATCATTGCCGTCTCCTTCACGCGCATTTTCTTCTCTGCCGGAATCAAGGTTCGCCGCCCACGGGTTCCATCCGACTCGACACAGCGCCGGACAAGGACGAAAACGGAAAAAGAAAGATCCCCATACTGTCGATATCGAAACCAATCGCCTCATTGAAGCAACTCACCTTATCCCCTTACCGCGTCATTTTTAAAGAGATCTCTCCCGATCGCTGCCGTATCGTGAGCGCTACCTTCTCGGAACGGTTATCCTCTCGTGCCGTATGACCTGCATGCGGCGCTCCCTTCGCAGCAACGGGATAAGCAGTTGGTCCCTGTCACGAAAAGTCGCTTAAAAACCGCTTTCACTTAGCCACTCGGAAAGACCGTCCGTCCCGGAACCGTTCGGCAAAGTCAAACCCGGCAGCACCGTGGCTCCATGAGCTTGCCGGCGTATATTGTCAACGCTTTGATCGACAGTACTGCCGCCGCTGGTGCAAAAGGGAAGAATGATTTTTCCTTCCCACGTCGCCGCTGCCAAAAAGCTGTCGACGATCATCGGTTCTTCATACCACCAAATCGGATAGCCTAAGATGATGACATCGTACAACGAAAGATCAGGCAGAGGGTTCTTGATCTTTGGCCGATATGCCTGCTCCTGCTCCTCTTTTGCCTGTTCCGATACGTCACTATGAGACCCCGTGTAAGGCTTTTCAGGCATTAACTCATACACGTCGCCGCCTGTCTTTTTCCGTATCTCATATATAACGTCTCTCGTCGTTCCCGACCAGGAGTAATAGACCAATAAGACTCGTTTATCTTGCAGACTATGGGGCGCCGCCGCAGTTTGCTCCCTTGGCGTGACAACCGCTCTATTTCTCATCATATACATTCCTCCCGGCAACAATACCAATACACTCAGTATACTTACAATCTATAAAATAATTTTTTTATTTTTCTTCATTGTCTCTCCTTCAATCTTACTATCTCCATCTTGCTTTCAGTATACAAGCAAAACGAAAACATAGCTAATACCTATGTCAACTATACACATATACTTAAGAAGCATGTTTTTTTGCAAAAAAAATCCCTTGCCACAAAGGCAAGGGATCAACTGCTCAGAATTCCGGCTCAATAAGTCCGTATTTACCATGTTTCCGTTTATAGACCACACTGATCGTATCCGTGTCAGAGTTGAGGAAAACGAAGAAATCATGACCGATGAGATTCATTTGCAGAATCGCTTCTTCCACATCCATCGGCCGTGCGGCAAATTTCTTGGTTCTGACAACTTCAAATTCTTCTTCCGGAGCGTCAGGACCTTCTACCAACGCGGCATGGAAGGAATCGCCCTTCATGCGGCGCGCAATTTTTGTCTTATATTTATGGATCTGACGCACGATCTTGTCAAAGCCGAGATCAATTGCGGCATACATATCGTCATTACGTTCTACAACCCGCAGCACGACGCCGTCGACCTTGACTGTAAGTTCAGCAATTTTAGTGTCTTTTTCAATAGAAAGAACGGCCTGCAAATTCACTTCGCTATCGAAATACTTGGTAACCTTTTTCTCATGCTTCAGTACGTACTCCTTTAATGCCGGAGTAATTTCAATATTCTTACCTCTTACAACTGCTGCCATAAAAATCCCTTCCTTTCATAAAGGAAATAAAGCTTGCACCGTATTTCCCCTTATATTTTATATATTCAACAGCAACATGCAAATTCCTGCTGTGAAAGTTTTGCAATAAACGGCAACTCCCGTTTGACATCATTTCCCGTTCATGATAAGATAAACGGCAACAGCATAATATACTGTTCATCCAGAGCAGCAGAGGGACTGGCCCTATGAAGCTGCGGCAACCCCCACTCGGGAAGGTGCCAATTCCATCGGAGATTCCGACAGATGACATGAGCTTAGTTCTGGTGCGCCGTCAACTGTTGACGGCTTTTTTTATTTTACAAACTGTGTTTTAAGGAGCTGATACCGTGATTATCCTGGAAAATATCACCAAAACTTACGGCGGCAAGGCGAAGGTCACCGCCTTAAACGGCATTGATCTGACGATCGAAGACGGCGAGATATTCGGCATCATCGGCAAGAGCGGCGCCGGTAAATCAACGTTGGTGCGTTGCATCAATATGCTGGAAAAACCGACGAGCGGCAAAGTCATTATCAATACCAAAGAGCTGACGGCAATGAACGACAGCCAGTTGCGCCGGGAAAGAAAAAACATCGGCATGATCTTTCAACATTTTAATCTCCTGTCTTCACGTACGGTTTTTGACAACATTGCTTTCCCCCTCGAATTGATCGGAGCCTCAAAAGAGGTGATCAAAAAAAAGGTCGATGAATTGCTTGATCTCGTAGACCTGACGGACCGCCAATACAATTATCCGTCCCAATTATCTGGCGGCCAGAAACAACGCGTCGGCATCGCCCGGGCCCTGGCCAGCGATCCGAAAATTCTCCTCTGCGATGAAGCCACATCGGCCCTCGATCCGCAAACGACGAAATCGATCCTCGACTTGTTGAAGAATATCAACAAAAGCCTGAACCTTACGATTGTCCTGATCACGCATGAAATGGCGGTCATTAAAGAAATCTGTGACCGCGTCGCCGTTATCGAAGGCGGCGTTATTAAAGAGCAAGGGCGGGTTGTCGATATTTTTACGGCCCCGCAATCACAAACGATGCAGGACTTCGTCAAATCCGTTATCAATACGGAAATCCCCGAGGGAATCCGTAAAATGGGCATCAGCGACCAACCGGCGCCTGACCGCAATATGCTCGTGCGCCTTCGCTTCAAAGGCGAGATTACGAAAGATCCGGTCGTGATGAATATCGCCAAAAAATCAAATGCCGCCGTCAGCGTCCTCTACGGCGACATCGACTATATCCAGGACGAGCCCTTCGGGTATCTCGTCATCGTCATTATGGGCGACATGGAAACACAAACGGCAGCATTTTCATACATCAAGGAATTACCCATTGAAAGCGAGGTTTTAGGTTATGTCCCCGGAAATCATTAAATTACTGACGCAAGGCATAGAAGAAACGGTATTCATGGTTTGTGTAGCGACGTTCATCGGCTCTTTGATCGGCATCCCTCTCGGCGTCACCTTGGTCACTTCATCGAAAGGCCATATTCTGGAAAACAGTTTCATCAATCGTATTCTCGGCACTGTCGTCAATATTGTCCGTTCCGTGCCGTTTATTATTCTTATGGTCGCCATCATCCCGTTGACCCGTATTATTGCCGGCACTTCAATCGGCACGTTAGCAGCCTGTGTCCCGCTGACGATCGTCGCAATTCCTTTTCTCAGCCGCCTCGTCGAAACCTCGATCCGCGACGTCGACTTCGGACTCATTGAAGCAGCGCAATCCATGGGAGCCACACCCTTTCAGATCATCTGTAAGGTACTCTTGCCGGAAGCGCTGCCGACAATTATTAACAATGTTACCGTCCTCATCGTCAATCTCATCGGCGCATCGGCAATGGCCGGTGCCATCGGCGGCGGCGGACTCGGCGATATCGCCATTCGTTACGGCTATCAGCGGTTCCGCGCCGACGTCATGCTGGCGACGATCATCATCCTCATTATCGGTGTAAATCTGATTCAAAGCGGCGGAGATTGGATTTCCCGAAAAAAGAATAAACGCTGAACATATGCGCCGAAGGCACCGTATCATTGCATACGGTGCCTTCTTAATGGGTAAACGATATAACTATGTAGACCATGCGTGTTATTTTTCGGCAGCCGCTGCCGCAATCATTGCGACAGGCTATTGCCCATCCCGCACCTTTTTCGAAAAGAGAATCCGCTCAATAGGGCCGGCCATCGTACAGCCGATCAGTATCAACAGCAAACCGATAACGGCGCCGCACGTAATCGGCTCGGATAAAATCACGGCAGAGAGAACAAGGGCAATAACGGGTTTGAGGAAGAACGCAAACGACGCATTCGACGGCCCAGTCAGTTCGATGGCCTTCATGAAACACAGATAGCCGAAACCGGTAACGACAAGGGAACAATATAAAAGTGACCAGATCGTCTGTGAATTAATTCCGCCAAAAACAGGATCGCCGTGAATGTGCAAGAAAATCAACAAAAAGGCGCATCCAATAAGAAAGCTGAAGGCGTTTTCCACGTTGCCGCCCAATTTTTCGATACGCAATTTGCCGAGAGTCGTGTATAAAGCGAATACTACGGCGGCGGCAGCAGAAACGCAGAGTCCGAAATTGCCGCTCCTCACGATGGCGACAGGATCGGCGACAATGATCAGTCCTGCCAAACTGAGCACAAGGGTAATCGCCTTTCTCCTCGTAAAGGCTTCATGAATGATAAAATAAGAAAAGATCATGACAAAAACCGGGTTGCTGGAGAAGACGATGGCCGCCAACCCTGCATTGGCCATGTTGACGCCGATTTGAAACAGGATCATGCTGAAGCAAACATTTACCAGTCCCAAAACGGCCAGATACATCCAGTCCCCCTTATTCAGGCGAATGCCTCGCTGCCGCACATCGCGCACAGCAAGCGGCAAAAGCAGCAACCCGCCGACAAGAAAGCGAAGAAAAGTCAGCTGAAAAGGCGTAAACGCCGTTCCTGCGATTTTTAGCGCTATTTCCATCGTCCCAAAGGCTATGGCTGTCAAGACGATGCAAAGGATACCTGTTTTTGATGACATTTTGCATACCTCCTGTTTTCCAATACGCTTTACAGTATACGCCAACGACTGTTGAACTGCAACCGTCAGTTTTTCCTCTACTGTCGTCACCCTGTTTTTTAAGAACAAAATTCATTTATTGCTATAAGCGCCAACACAAAACCTTGCGTGCAACTGCCCTTTTCCCGTCGCTGCCGGCGGTTCCCCTTTCCATGACCGGAGAAAATGTTTACGTCACCACGACGAAAACAGACGCCCCAATTAACAAAAAAACGGCCTCTCCATAAGGAAAGACCGCTTGTATGCTGATGGTGACCCAGTAGGGATTCGAACCCTAGACCCACAGCTTAGAAGGCTGTTGCTCTATCCAGCTGAGCTACTGAGTCAAAGACGAAGTTGTAATAAAAAATGGAGCGGGTGATGGGAATCGAACCCACGTAACCAGCTTGGAAGGCTGGCGCTCTACCATTGAGCTACACCCGCATGCGACAGTGGTCGGAGCAGCAGGATTCGAACCTGCGACCCCCTGGTCCCAAGCCAGGTGCGCTACCAAACTGCGCTATGCCCCGTCAACGGTATAAATTATACCAACGTCATCACTGTTTGTCAACTGAGAAAAGTGCTTTTTTAACGAATTGACGGCATGTTACGGCCGTTAAAAATTTCGATCATTTCCTGCCGCAGCTGTTGCCTGATCAGCCTGCGGTCTTTTTCCGTCAACGCATCGGCTGTCGTGTTGAACAGGTAGTTATTTAAGTCAAATTCATTCAAGATCATCTTCGTATGAAAGATATGTTCCTGGTAAACATTGACATCTACCATATTGTAACGATTGCGCGTCTTCGGCGCAATATAATTCTGAATAGAATTAATGCGGTGATCAATAAATAACTTTTTCCCCGTCAGATCACGTGTAAACCCGCGGACACGATAATCAAGGGTAACGATATCAGAGTCAAAGCTGTCGAGGAGAAAATTCAATGCATTGAGGGGCGATATGCGACCGCAGGTGGATACATCTATATCGGCACGGAAGGTCGTCACGCCTTTTTGCGGATGGCTTTCGGGATAAGTATGCACCGTCAAATGACTTTTATCGAGATGACAGACGACATCGGCATCACTTTCCTTCATTTCTTCTTCAGAAATAAGTATTGTGACGCTGGCTCCCTGCGGATCATAATCCTGACTGGCAATGTTCAAAATATTTGCGCCGATAATGGAAGCAACTTGCTTCAATATTTCCGTCAAGCGCTGTGCATTGTATTCTTCGTCAATATATTCAATGTAATGCCGTCGCGCTTCTTCCGTATCGGCGTAACAAATATCATAAATATTGAAACTCAACGTTTTCGTCAAATTATTGAAACCATAGAGCTTTAGTTTATTCTTTTTCACTGTCATCGTAACATCGTACCTCTGCCAATAGGATCAAATTTCATAAAATCGGATATCTTTCAAGATACCGTCTGCACAAAGGGCAACGGCGAAGGTGCCGCGACATCCGTCGCGCGGCAATGCGACACTCCCGGGATTGACGAGCGTTATGCCGTGCTGTTCAGTCATGAACCGCCGATGGGTATGACCGAAAACTACTAACAAAGCTTTTTTCTCTTCTCCTAAGGCCAACAGTCCTTTCATTCGCTCCGCACCGTACCACTGATGGCCATGAACGGCAACGATGGGCACACCGCCGAAGGAAACGACGCCGTGCTCCGGAACCGACGCCGGCGCCAAGTAATCATTATTGCCGCGGACAACATAGACCGGACGGTCCGTATAAACAGCCAGATCGTCTGCGTCTTCACAGTAATCCCCGCAATGGATCCAAGCGTCGACAGCAGGCACTGTTGCCGTCATTTTTTCCAGTGCCGCAAAATGTCCGTGACTGTCGCTTACCAAGCCGACCCGAATGTCATTCATGACTCAGGCGGTCCGCCAATTGCCGCAGCGCCCGGCCGCGATGACTGATCTGATTCTTTTCTGCCAAGGACAGTTCCGCCATCGTTTTTCCTAATTGGGGAAGATAAAACAAGGGATCATAACCGAAACCGCCGGCGCCGGCATAAACGTCACGCACGATGCCATCGCACCGTCCTTCCGCCGTTTCTTTGCTGCCGTCAGGACGGATCAGAACGAGAACGCAGGCATACGAGGCAGTCCGTTTCTCGTAAGGAACATGGGCCAATTCGCGAATCAACTTCCGGTTGTTTCTTTCATCATCGCAGTCTTCTCCGGCATATCGGGCCGAAAAAACACCGGGCCTGCCGTCCAATGCATCGACGATAAGTCCCGAGTCGTCAGCCAGACAAGGCAATCCCGTATGTTTCATATAATAAGCCGCCTTAAGCGATGCATTCTCCATAAATGTCAGTCCCGTTTCTTCCGGCTCAGCCAGCGACGGCATGAGCTCCCGGACAGAAAGGACACGATATCCCAGCGGTTCCAGCACACTTCGAAACTCTCTGATTTTGCCGTCATTATGTGTCGCCATGACGATCGTAGCCGGCCCTTTCATGCATCCGCCCCGGCAGCCTTTTTCGCAACGGCCGCATAATTTTTGATAATAACGATCGGCGTCTTCTGCGAAGCGTTGCCGAAGGGATTATCAATCAGGATCCTGGCGATCTCATTCGGATCCAATCCCTTGGAATGTCCGAGCACGGCGGACCGCTTCAAATCGTTAACGTCAGCCACACAAGCCCCGTAACAACCTAACCGCTCCTTGATCCGTTCCGCCACCGTATCCGGTTCGGCAGGACCATAAACGATACATTTGTCGAAAGGAGGCATCGTGCCGGTCACGTCATCAGTCAGCGACGCCTGCCGGCAGAGCTTGTACCACACGCCGTTCTTACCGAAAAGTTTGGCAATAAAGCCGATGATAAAGCAAACAAGCATTTTCCATTCACCCTCAAGCTCCATTGCCGCCTGCATGCCGTACAGGCTGGCCATACTTCCTTCACCGGGAACAAACCGACGCATAAGACGGGCCTGCCAGGACGGCGTCAATTCTTCTGGCCGCGTATAACGGCGTTGCGTAATAGCCACAACGCTTTCGGCCGTACAAATAATATCATCGGGCCCGACCAGTTCCCGCGCATAAGACTCGATGACATCCACAATATCATCTTTATCTGTCAGAATGCGCGTTTTTACCGGGATTAATTCCAAATTTGCCATGTCACATTACCTCCTACGCATTTTCCAATGCACGTTTTACTTCCGATGCTTTCAGCGTAATGCGGGCTTTGTGAATGAACCATTCGCTGCGCGCCACGACTTGGTAGACCAGATCAATAGCCATGTCGGGAAACGTCTGCAAATCCTCGCGAATCATACGATTTTTGCTGATCAGCGTGACGGTCACGCGAAGATTGCCGCCCTTGCCGGGATAATAGATGACCGACTCCCAATATCCGTCGTCCCGCTCCGCATCTTTATTCGCCAATTGTGCCTGCACGACGCACTTGTCAAATTGTTCACGCGGCAACAACGTCCGGGGATAAAAATCCATAATCGTTCCTAATTGTTTACCGCCGTTGCGAAAAGGGACTTCCGTTTCGAAAACGGCTGTATCTCCCGTCAGGCTGATAAGGGCAAACGGTTTGCGATGGCGCGCTTCAATGACGAAATGCGCGTCGCCCTGATGCCAGGCATAGATGCGGAAAAGGATATACAGCAATGCGCCGATACCGATGAGAGCTATGACAATGTTCAAAATAAGATACAGCAACACGAGGCAGGACTCCTTTGTGATGAATACATCAGGTCAATGAAATTTCTTCTACTGTAAACTTGTGGGGCGGAATCAGATGGGCCGCACTGTTGCCGCCGCGCTCCGCTTCGGCGGTGAAATAAAGATGCAAGGCTCCCTCTTTGCCGTCTTGTTTCAGCAAATCGTCCTTTTTCAGGACATCCAGGGTCTGCAGAGCCATTTCATGAGCCGGGTCGACAAAGACAACGGCATCGCCGCAAAGCGATTCAAACAGATTTTGAATAAAAGGGAAATGGGTGCAGCCGAAAATAGCCGTATCGGCGCCGGCGGCCAGAACGGGAGCTGTGTATTCTTTGAGCGCGTCCATAATCTCCGGACCGGAAACGATTCCCCGCTCGATCAAACCGGCAAGAGGCGGACACGGCTGTTCGATAATCGTCAGCGTCGGATCGACAGCGGCGGCTTCCCGGCGATGAATGTGCTTGCCGATCGTCAACGGCGTTGCAAATACGCCGATCCGTTTCTTTAAGCTGATCTCTTTCGCCGTTTGAATACCGCGGCTCATCCCGATCAACGGAAACGGTACCGTCTTGACAACAGTATCATAGGCTACGGCCGTCGCCGTATTACACCCCATGGCAACGAGCTTTACCCCTTTTTTCTCCATAAAATGAAGGATCTGCCGCGTATAGGCAATAACCTCCGCAGCCGTCCTGGTTCCGTAAGGATTCCGCTTCGTATCCCCCAAATAAATGATATTTTCATAGGGCAACAGAGTCCGCAGCTTATTGACAACCGTCAAACCGCCGATGCCGGAATCGAAGACACCGATAGGCCGTTCCTTTCTATCCAACGGACATGCCTCCATTACCTGCCGCTTTTTTGTCCTCTTCATACATGCTCTGGAAGCGCCGGAAATCGCTGTCAGAAAGGCGCGCAATCTTGCCGCTCGCCTGATGTGTAAAGACATTCTGTGTCGTTCCTTCGGCCAAAACCGTATCGTCATAGTCGCGAATAAGGCGGTAGGAGAAAACGACCTGCGCACGGGACAACTTGATCAGTCTGGTTTCGATACGGATGACGTCGGCAAATCGGATCGGAACGAGATAGTTGCAAGAAACACTTTTTATAGGAAAGACAATTCCTTCATCCATCAATTTGAACAGATCGACGCCGGCCGCTTCAAAGTAAGCGCACCGGCCGCATTCAAACCACCGGATATGATTGGAATGATGGGCTACGCCCATCAGATCCGTTTCGTAAAAACGAACCTTTTCTGTAATGGTGACCATACTACATAACTCCTCAAATAATTGACATTCATTTAATTTTATGATGTTTAAAAGTGTTTGTCAATTTGATTGTTACTGCCGTTGCAGCGGTAATCGAGAAAAGAAAACAAAACAATTCCAACAGAACGCTGCCGCGCCCTGTTGGAATTGTCATATTATTTACACCTTTGCAAAGGGAATTAAACGCTTTACCTTTTCCCGATGTTCCGGCTTGATATAGGTGCCGGCAAAACGCCAGGCTGCTGCCAGTACCGCGGCATCGTCAACCCAACCGAATCCTAAAATCGTATCCGGCAGAAAATCGAAAGGTAAAATCGCATAGCCGATCGCTCCCATGAGGACGAGCCTGACATAGTTCGGCGTGTCCTTATCCTGCATACAGTAATACGCCGCTAACAGCTTCGGCAAAAAATGAATCTTGTGACCTGCCGTACGCAGGAAAAGAATAAATTTTCCAGGTGTGTAAAAACGAGCAAAAAAGGTTAGCCATCTTACCATACAGTATCACCTTTTCAATTACTCATCCAACGGAATTTTAGCATCTTCGACAGCTGCGCGAACCTGTTCTTCGACAGATTTTTCTTCGGCGGCAACAGCCTTTTCCGCTTCCTCTTTTTCAGCAGTTGCGGCGGCAGCCTGCTCCTTTTCGGCAGCAACGTCCTCTACGAGCGTATCCCGATGCCGTACGTGCTGAATGGCTTCCTGTCCCTTCTCCTTCACTTCCATAACGACATCTTTGGCGGCATTGCCCCATTTCTTCATGTAATCGACCGTTTCATCGCCAAGGGGAATGTTTTTCAACGGATTGGCGCGAAGCCTGTCAACCTGTTCCCTTGCCTTGTCTTTCCATTCGGACATCATATCGGCATACGGCGCCATGTCCGTAGGCATGCCATCCTTCAACCAACGCTGCGTCACCCGTCCCAGGCTGTATGTAATGCCGACGGCAACAGGCACTTGGATCGCGCTGAAAGGAATCAGGGTCGTTAAAAAATTGCCGGCCATGCGGCTGCCCATGGCGCCCAGAAACGCCAAAACGGCACGCTCCGTCAACTTGACGTCATATTCTCTGGCAATACGACTGACCAAGTATACTTCATTAGCCATAAGCGCGACAGTCCCCAACAGCGGCGCAATAACGATGGCTCCGGCACGGGCGGCAGCCCAGCGGCAGAGGGTCTCCACCTTGAGATCGACATCTGTCGTCGTCTTGTCTATCGTGTCCAAGACCGTCAGCGCCGTGCTCTGTTCGCCGGCATCCTGCGTCGTCTTCGCATTAGCCAGCTCTTCCTGCAATTTAGCGACTTCATCTTGCAATCGTTTCATTTCTTCCAATTCTGCTTCGGTCATTTGAACCACCCCGTTTGTATGAACTAGAACATAGGTAAAGGTTTATCTGTGTTTATTATATTTTCCCATGTTTTCACCAGCTTGTCAAACCGCCGTCAACAGGCAGCGAAGCCGCTGTTATGAACGAAGCATCGTCACTGAGCAAAAAGGCGACGGCTTTTCCCACTTCAGCCGGTTCCGCCAAACGCAGCAGCGGATAATGCGAAGCCAGATCCGCTTCCGTCAAAGTCGGATCGGCAGCCAGTTGTCGTGCCAGGAGCGGTGTCCTGACATCACCGGGACAAACACAGTTGACACGCACCTGATGCGGCGCTGCCTCCAGCGCCAACGAACGGGAAAAAGCCAAGACGGCGCCTTTTGTCGCGCAATAGAGCGAGCAGGCTACATTTCCCTGCAGCGCCGCGTCACTGGCGACGGTAACGACAGCGCCGCCGCGCCGTTTCAAATACGGCAACGCGGCCCGGCAAAGATAAATGGTGCCGTAAACGTTGACGGAAAACATGGACTGAATGTCTGCCGCCGTAAGAGATTCCAACAGTTTTTCATCATAAAAACCGGCCGCCGTCACCAAACCGTCCAGGCTGCCGAAGTGAGCCGCCGTCTCGTCGGCCAGGGCAGTGCAAACGGCCTCGTCCGTTATGTCACCGGCAAGAAACAGGACGCGGCTGCCGCCGCCAAGAAGGCGCAGCGCCGCTTCTCCCCGCTCCCGGTTCCTGCCGTTGAGCACAACCTGCCAATCCCGCCGCAGCAGTATCTCCGCCGCCGCCAAGCCGATGCCGGACGTACCGCCGCTGATAAGAACCGTTTTTCTCATGCCCGCTCCTTTCCTTTCTAAAGAATTCCGACGTATTCAAGCAGCAATTTACCGATCAGAACCGTCGTCACCGTCAGCATGACATACCGAATAAACGACGAGCCCCTGCGGATCGCCAGACGCGAGCCGAAATAGGCGCCGCCGAAGATGGCCGCCGCCATTACCAGCCCCTGAAAATAAAGGATCTGCCGCCAATAGATAAGCAGGGCGAGAGAAGTCGCATTGCTCATCAGATTCAATACCTTCGCGTTCCCGGCTGAAACGATAAAATCAAAGCCGAGCATGGCAAAAGACATGATCAGAAACGTCCCCGTGCCGGGACCGACAAAGCCGTCGTAAGCGCCGATAAGAAAAGCGGCGGCTATCCCCTTGGCAAGGCGGCGCCGAATCGTTTCGGCCGACCGTACCTGCACGCCCAGATCACGTTTCGTAAAGACAAAAACGGCAGTGCCGATCAAGGCGGCGATGACGATGGGACGCAAAAGAGCTGCAGAAAGAAAAACCATAAGCGTACAACCCGCAGCCGCTCCTAAAAAAGTAAAAGGCAGTAATTTTTTCAGCAACGCCCTGTCAACTTTTCCGGCACGCCAAAACTGCCAGGCACTCATGACGGCGCCAAAGGTGGCGGAAAACTTATTCGTTCCCAAGGCAAAGTGAGTGGGCATCCCCGACGCCAGCAACACCGGCAGGGAAACGAGACCGCCGCCGCCGGCAATGGAGTCGATAAAGCCGGCCAAAAAACCGCCGCCAAGGAGCAGCAAAAAAGTGTACAAAGACATTGTCATACCAAAAATTTCCAAGTTTCTTCCCCCATTTACATCAGATCCGTCACAAAGACGAAATCGATTCCTTCATGATGCAATTCATCAATCATTTCCCGAATGGCGGCAATCGTCTTCGCCCGGCAATGGCCGATAACGACGGCGCTGCCGTTGGCCTTGGCGATCCTGCCGGCCTGACGCAGCCGCTCCTTGACCGCTCCGACGTCGGCATCATTGTCGATAAACAAGTTGTTCCGCGTCTCCGGAACGCCCATGGCCTCTGCCGTCTGCGCCGCTACAGAAGCGCTGTTCGTACGGCTGTCCAGAAAAGAAAGACCCCGTTCCTTCAAAACGGCCATGACCGCCTTCATCGTCCTGCTGTCGGCGGTTGCCGCCGAACCTTGATGATTATTCATGCCGACGGCATGAGGAACCTGATCGAGAAGTTCGGCCGTCGTCGCTTTGATTTTGCTGTCACTCATATCGCCGGAAATGAAGATCTCTTCCGACGAAGCCACATTCAGCGGTTCCATCGGCAAATGAACGATAATTCGGCGGCCCGCCTGATAACCGCTTTCGGCGCTTGCCGCCGTAGCCGACTTGAAAGGCATGACGGCATAAGTCAATTTGACAGGCAACGCATTCAGCTCTTCAATGAGCCCCAAATTGCTGCCGCAGTCATCAATAACGATGGCCAGACGGCCTTCCGTTTTGGCCGGCGATGCCGACGGCGCACCGCTCTTATTCTTTGCGGCATCCTTTCCCGCCGGCTTCGCGAGCGTATCCCTGACTGCCTTCGCCGCTGCGCTGTCCGTTCCGGAAGCCGCAACATAAACCTTAGCTACGACTAAAAAGAGCTGTTCTTTATCCAACATGTCAAAAAGCGCAATGTCGTATTCCGTCACCTCGCTGCCGCCGATCTGCTTGCTTTCCGTACGGTATAACGTCACTTTGCCGCCGCTTTTAGCCAACTCTTGCTCCAAAGCTTCCTTGGAAAATGACGGCGGCGGCGCAACAAAGACACTTTCCGTCGTCCAGAGAATCTTGCCGCCCGTCTGCCGCCGCGCCGCCTCCCGATCTTCGGTCTGCAACGTTTCCGCCGTATACCCCTGCGACTTCAGCCAGGCTGTCACTGCAACTTGAATCTCACCGGACTCTTTCGTATAATCGGCGTTTTTTCCGTCATCCTCAAGCCCCTGCAATTCTTCAAACTTCGTGTCGGCCAGCTTTTCTGACACCGTACCGCCGTTCAGCAGCCAATATGCTCCGATGCAGAGGGCGATCAGCAGGATCAAAACGGCTGCCGGTCTGAGTGAACCGCCTCTTTTTCTTTGCCTCATCATCATTCCTCCTAAACAAAAAAGCGGCCAATACCTGCAGGTATTGCACCGCTCTTATCCGAAACGTCACACAGACGGCTGTGAGTAAGGCCGTTCCGCACGGTCGGGCCATTTCCTTTCGGGCGCGAGCATTTGCATGACGCGCCGGCCAATACGCCGCGCGCCGTCACGACGACAATTCAGAGCCGCCGCCGAAAGACGCTGCAACTTGTCGGGGTGTCCCAACAAATCGGCAACAACGACAGACAGCTGCTCCTTGCTCTTTACCCAGCAGGCGCAGCCTTTTTCCTGCATATACGAAGCGTTTGCCTCTTCCTGTCCCGGTATGGGACTGAACAGAACGAGCGGTACTTGCGCCGCCGCCGCTTCCGTACAAGTCAGAGCGCCCGGCTTGGTAACGAGGAGCGAAGCATTGACCATCAGCTGCGCTATCTGATTCGTGTATCCCCACACGTCCACGGGGTGCCGCATGGTCTGCTTCAGCTGCGACAGCTCATCGAACAGATCGGCATTATGGCCCGTAACGACGGTAAAAGAATCAATCTCCGTCAAGCAGTCGAGAACGGAGAGGGATTCCTTGATCGAACCCATTCCCAGACCGCCGCCCATGATCAATACGTTACGATTACGGCGATGTCGTTCATCCCACTGCCAACGGTGCTGTAAAAACGTATTGCGTACAGGAATGCCGGAAACCAAAACCCGGTTGCCGTCGACTTCCTGACCGATCAAAATTTCTTTCAGCTGCGACGCGGCGACGCAATATTGATCGATCTGCGGATAGATCCAAAGCTGATGGATGGCAAAATCCGTGATTACGCCGACAAGGGGAACGGACAAGCGATGCTGCCGCTTTAAAAGAGCTGCCGCCCCGGCGGGAAAAGGGTGCGTGAAAATGAGAATATCAGGTTTCCTGTCCGCCAACACGCGCAGCATTCGGCGTTTAAGTCCCCAGGCGATAAGAGTCTTTACCGCCAGACCTTTCTTATACCCTTGAGAAGAATAATACATCAAATCGTAGAGAATGGGAAAAACATCGAGGATTTTAATGTACGTTTCCTTGACCAGATTGTCAAAGGAAAGAAAATCATTGGAAAGAAAGTCCAAATGCTCAACTTCACATTCTTCCGGTATGGTTCGCAAATATTCTTCTATCGCCCGTGCAGCCTGTGCGTGGCCTGTCCCGATGGAGGCAGACATGATCAGCACTTTTTTTCTAGCCATCACTATTACCTCTCTTATGTGGAAAACGATACGCTGTATCTGCTGTATATGCAGGAAAAATAAAGGGCCGTAACGAACAGCGGCCCTTGTAGATACAAATTATTTTTTCTTGTTAACTAAGTCTTTAAGCTGTTTGCCAGCCTTAAACGCCGGTGTCTTAGAAGCTTTGATCTTGATAACTTCATTGTTGCGCGGATTACGTCCTTCACGAGCTTTGCGATGACGGACTTCAAAAGTACCGAAACCGATAATCTGAACCTTATCACCTTTCTTCAGTGTTTCGCTGACCGATTCGAAAACAGCTTTCACAGCTTTTTCAGCATCTTTTTTTGTCAAATCGGATTTTTGAGCTACGCTAGCAATCAATTCAGTTTTGTTCATTACAAGTCCTCCTTTAATTAGTTACATCTATATAATAATCCGGCTAACCTCATAGACCGCGTTCGATTGCTTTGGCGTCCTGCCAGAAACGATCCAGTTCTGCCAGTGTATAGTCTTCCCATTTTCGTTGCGAACGCAACACGCACTCTTCCACATGAGAAAACCTACGGCGGAACTTACTGTTAGCACGATGTAACGCACATTCCGGTTCAATTTTATGCCGTCTGCATAAATTAGCCAAGACAAATAATACATCTCCTGCTTCTTCTTCAGCATGATCTGCATCGTTCTCTCCCAACGCTTCCCGCCATTCCGACAGCTCTTCTTCGAGCTTGTCCCAGACGGAAGCGTCTTCAGGCCATTCAAAACCGACTTTCGCCGATTTTTCCTGCAGCTTCAGCGATTCAAGCAAGGCCGGCATTCCCTTGACGACTCCGTCCAAAAGATGCTGATGCCGCTGACGGCGCTCTCCCTGCTTAATTCTATCCCAGTTTAACACACTACCGCTACTATTTTCAAGGCTTTTTTCGCCAAAAACATGGGGATGACGGCGTATCATCTTTGTCGTCACATGATCCACAATTTCCTGTGCCGAAAAAAGTCCTCTTTCTTCTCCGATGCGGGCGTGAATCACGACCTGATAGAGGATATCGCCCAGTTCCTCGCAAATGCCTTCATCGTCACCGGCGTCAACGGCGTCGAGCATTTCGTACACTTCTTCCAGCAGATACCGCCGCAACGATTTATGGGTTTGCGCTTTGTCCCAAGGGCAGCCGGCTTCACCGCGGAGACGGGCCATGACGGAGACAAGGGGCGTCAGATCAAAGGGCAGCGAAGGTGAGGCCGGCCGCGGCAGTACCAAGCTCGTCAAATGATCGATCGTTTCCAACCTGTCCAATTCATACAACTTGACAGGCCTGACCGCTTCATCAGGCAAACTGATGTGATAAACAAGCAGCGCCTCGTATTCGTCGCCATATATATCCATGAGGGCCAGTTTGACATCGGAGGCGACCTTTCTGTCATAGATCTGCGTGACGATAACCGGCGCCGCCGGCGGCAGCAACGAAGCAATATCGCTGCTGTCGATGACGGTCAAGCCATTGACGGGATCGAGGCGAAGCCGTGTATACAACGTTTCCAGAAAACTCATTCCCGGCAACACTTCGACCGTTACCTCTGCTCTATTTCCCGCTGCTTCCAGAAGCTGCACCGTTTTTTCGGCGACGACGGGACTGCCGGGAACGGCATAGACGACATCGGTATCGGCCGCTTTCTGCAAAACATACTCGACGATTGCCGCGTAGACCGCCGCAAAGGAATCTCCCTGTTCGTAAAAACGATCCAGCGCTTCATACGGGATCCCCTCCTGATCCAACCGGGTGACGGAAGGGTGAATTGCCGTTCGCAGCAAAAGGCACGGCGCTTCCCGCATCGCCTGCATTGCCGCCACGGTGATCAGCCCCGCATCGCCGGGACCCAGCCCGACGATCCGTATTTTTTTCATATCTGCATTTCCCCCTTATTTTCTTAAATGGTCCGATACGTTCTTCAACTTGGCGCCGACAACAGGTATTTTTCCGACCAGTTCACTGTCGACGGCGCGAAAGGCCAATAGGCTGACAAGATAAACGACTGCCGCCGTGCCGATGGCCAAAAGTGTTGCCGCCGTATCCGGCAAAAGCGGTCCGGATATTTCCGAAACGATCCATGCCGTTCCCGCCATGGCCGCAGCGGACAGAAATATTTTCCCCAAGTGCAGCCAATCCATTCGATAGGCGACATAACGGCCGGCAAACCAGAGATTCAAAGCGGCGGCAACAGCTAAATCCGCATTGGTCGCCCATGCGGCCCCTGCTTCCCCGAGCCAGGGGAGCGCGGTCAGGTACCAGCTCAATCCTATTTTCAGCACCGCTGCAACCAGAATGCAGTACAAGGGCACACAGGCCTTGCCGATCCCCTGCAAAAGGCCGCTCGTCACCTGCTGTACACCGATCAGAAAAGCGGCCAAAGAAAGAACGCAAATAGCGGGACCGGCGGCAGCCGTCCCATATAACAGTCGTGAAATGGGCGTCGCCAGTACGGCAAGGCCGAAAAAAGAAGGGACTGTAATCAAGTTGGCAATGGCCATGGCGGCATGAGTTCGTCGCAGCACGTCGCTCCGCGTACCGCCGGTATACGCCGCCGACACGGCCGGCACCAGGCTCGTGGACAACGCGATCGTCAAAATTGCCGGCAACTGGATCAGGCCGTTGGCCATACCGCTCAAATACCCGAAGTGCGTCGTCGCTTCCGAAATGGTATAGCCGGCTTCAGTCAAGCGGTGCGGCACGATAAAAAGATCGATACTGGCTACTGCCGGCAAGAGCATGTTGGCCGCCGCAACGGGAATCGCCAAGGTCAGCAACCGCCGCACGATATGCAAAGACGATTCCCGCGCTGCCGCACCGTTAGACAAAGCGGCATATTCCGCCGAACGCAAATGGCGAAAATAGAAAAAAAGCATGACGGCCAACCCGGCCGCAGCACCCGGAACGGCGCCAAAAGCGGCGCCAGCGGCAGCCTTCTCCAGTCCCGACGGAAACAGCAGAAAAGCCAGGGAAAGCATGACGCAAACACGGATGAACTGGTCGCACATTTGCGACACGGCAGTCGGCGTCATCAGCTGTAGCCCCTGAAAGTAACCGCGAAAGCAGCAGGTAACGATCGAAATGGCCAGCGCCGGCGCCAAAACGGCGAGGGAGAGCTGGACACGACCGTCGCTGACGATACCGGCAGAGACGAGAATGGAGGCGGCAGGAATCATGGCGGCAGCCAACAAGACGCCGCAGCCGCCCAATGCCAACAGCGCTATCTTCAGTATCCGCCGTCCTTCTCCGTATGCGCTTTGCGACGCTTTCTCGGCGACAAGGATCGACACGGCAATAGGAATGCCGGCGCCGGCAATACTCAGCAGCAAAATGTAAAGCGGATAGGCCATTTGATAAAGACCGATGCCTTCACCGCCGAGAATACGCGACAGGAGTATCCGGTTGACGCCGCCCAGCATTTTGACAACAACGCCGGCAACAGTCAGGATCATGGCGCCTCGCAAAAAAGATGTCTTACGCAAAGGACCTCTCCTTTCTTACTTTCTCAAAGCCTTGAAAAATGTATTCAATATAAGTCAATACATCGGGGATATTCTTCAGCGAAAACCGCAGCAGTGTCGGAATGCCCGGAACGGGACGGCAACGGCGCCGCAGAACCGGTTCCAACGCAGCTGCCGGCGGCATAACCGCTACCTCCTGCCATTTCAGTTCGATGTATTCCGCTTTTTGCCCGATATAAACCAGGCCCAGAGAACGTCCTTGCAGACGCAGCCGCGTAGCGAACAGAAGCGTCGCTACCGGACGCGTCGGTTTGCCATAGCGGTCGATCAGTTCCTTTTTCAACGCCGCCAACTCGTCTGTATTTCTGACCAGTGCCAACCGCTGGTACATTTCGATCTTCTGGCCGCCGTTTGCAATATAGGCGGCATCGATGAACGCATCGACATGAACTTCGAAGACCGTATGCAGCACAGGCTTTTCCCGCCGCTCCGCATGCCGTACTTTGGCGATGGCCTCTTCCAGCATCGTACAGTACATGGCAAAACCGACGCTGGCTATATTACCGTGTTGTTCCCGTCCCAGCAGATTGCCGGCGCCGCGGATCTCCAGATCGCGCATGGCAATTTTAAAGCCCGAGCCCAATTCGGTAAATTCTTTTATCGCCTGCAAACGTTTTTCCGCCACTTCCGATAAAACCTTGTTACGACGGTAAAGAAAATAGGCATACGCCATCCGGTGACTTCGTCCGACGCGGCCGCGCATCTGGTAAAGCTGCGAAAGACCGAGCCTGTCGGCATCGTAGATGATGATCGTATTGGCGTTGGCAATATCCAAGCCGTTTTCGATCAAACTCGTGCACAGGAGGACATCGTATTTTCCTTCATAAAAATCGAACATTGTCTGTTCCAGCAGCGGCCCGGTCATCTGTCCGTGCGCCGTACCGACAGCGATATCCGGCAACAGCGCTTCCAGTTCGAGACGCATGCGGTCAATCGAGGCGACGCGGTTATAAACGAAAAAGACTTGCCCGCCCCGTCTCTTTTCACGCATAACGGCATCGCGGACAATACGGGCATCGTACTCGGTCACATATGTCTGTACCGGAAAACGGTCGATCGGCGCCGTATCGATGATGCACATCTGCCGCAAGTGGACAAGCGACATATGCAGTGTTCGCGGAATAGGCGTCGCACTTAGCGTAAGCACGTCGATGTTCGCAGACCAGGCCTTCCACTTCTCTTTTTGGGCAACGCCGAACCGCTGCTCTTCGTCAACGACGAGAAGGCCGAGGTTTTTAAATTGCACATTCTTGTTCAAAATGCTGTGCGTTCCGATGAGGACATCGACGGCGCCGTCTGCGGTACGGGCCAGAATCGATTTCCGCTCTTTATACGAACGGAAACGATTGAGTACTTCACATTGAACGCCGAAGCTGCGGAACCGTTCGGTAAACGTCTTAAAATGCTGCTGCGCCAGCACCGTCGTCGGAACCAGCACAGCAACCTGCTTGCCGCCCATAACGGCCTTGAAAACGGCGCGGATGGCGACTTCCGTCTTGCCGAAACCGACGTCGCCGCAGACAAGACAATCCATCGGCGCCGGTGCTTCCATGGCCGTCTTGATCTCCTGAACGGCCTTCAATTGATCCTGCGTCTCTTCATAAGGAAACGCTTCCTCGAATTCCTGCTGAAACGGCGTGTCCGGCGGAAAAGCAAACCCTTCTACGACCTCCCGTTTAGCATAAAGGGCCACCAGCTTTTCCGCCAGATCGTCAATCGATTTTTGCGCTTTCGAACGCGCTTTCTGCCAATCGCTGCCACCCATACGGTGCAGCTTCGGCGTATCGCCTTCATTGCCGATATATCGCTGCAACAGCTCAAGCTGGTCTGTCGGCACATACAGGACATCCTGTCCGGCATAGTGAATCTCCAGATAATCTTTATGAACACCGTTAACGGCGATCGTCTTGATCCCGAGATAACGACCGATGCCGTGCATTTCGTGAACGACATAGTCGCCGCTCTTCAAATCGGTAAATGCGCTGATTTCCTGTGCTTTGCCGAAATGACGCCGCAGCCGTTTTTTCTGCATGCCGTAAACGTCACGTTCAGCAACGAATACCGTTTTGGCATAAGGAAGTTCGAACCCGTTGCCGATTTCACCGCTGACGATATACATGCCGGGACCGGTCACTTCAATCTGCCCGTCGAGTTCCTTATAGGCCAAGCCGCACTGCCGCAGCCAGGCCGCAAGCGATCGGGACCGGTCACGGCCGGTCATGACGAAGATGACGCTGTATTCCTTCTGCAGCCATTCATGCAGCTCATCGGCAAGGAGATTGAATTGTTTTTGAAATGTAGCAACGATTTTTGCCGTAAAGCTCGTCACTGCCTGCGGCGCCAGTTCCGCAGCAGCCTGAGACAACAAGGAAAGGACAATCTCCGTCCCCTGCCGATTTTTGCCTGCCCACGTGCGCCACGGCGCCAGCTGGCGGCCGTACTCCGCCGTTTCGCCGAGACTCTTTTTTAACGCTTCGCGAATCCGGTTTGCTTCGTCCCAGATAATGACGCCGTTAGCCGCGTAATCAAGCAGTGTGTATTCACCGCCGTCAGCAGCCAATGACAACGGCAAAATACGCACAGACGAAAGAGTGTCGACAGAAGTCTGACTGATCGGGTCGAAGGGGCGGATGCTTTCAAGTCCGTCTCCGAAAAAGGCAAAGCGCAGCGGTTCTTCGTAATTGACCGCATAGATATCGATAATATCGCCGCGAACCGAAAAATGACCGCGCCGCTCCACCATGTCGACGCGTTCATATCCATCGGCAACCAGATCCGTCAACAGCTTCTCCCGGTCATATTCAGCCCCGACCCGGAGAGCGACGGCACTGCTGTCGATCTGCTGCGGCCCGACGATATACTGCGCCGCTTCCTCTGCAGATGCCAGAACGATGATCGGCTTCTCTCCGCGAAGGCGGCCTAATATTTCCATTTGCAGCGCTGCCCGTTCCATGCTCCTGGCAGTCGTATGAAAGGAAGCTCTGTCGACGAAGGGAAACTCGTATATCTCCCGGCCGGCAGCAAAAAAGCGCAGATCCGTATGCCACGCCGCCACCTGTTCTTTCGTTGCCGCAACGATAAGCAAATGAGCAGGAGCAGCGGCAATGCCGCAGGCCGCAAAAGCAGCCTTGACTGAACCGCCGAGACCGTAAACGCCGTACCGCCCCGGTTTCGCAAAAAACGCAGCGCCGCTGCGTATACTGTCATCCGTTTCCAGAAAGGAAAATAAATGATTCATCCGTTTTTAACCTCACAACAAAGGGGGCTTTAGGAAATCTAAAGCCCTTTTGCATCCGTATGGTATTCATCTGTCTGAACGATTATACCACAATGCGATTTGCTTGCGCAATGAAGTAAAACCCTATATAATCAATAGTGATTTTATTTTATTACGAAAACGAGGTATTTGAATGTCACTGATAGAGGAAGTAAACAGCCGTCGTACTTTTGCCATCATTTCTCACCCCGACGCCGGCAAGACGACACTCACGGAAAAATTGCTGCTTTACGGCGGCGCCATTCATCTGGCAGGCTCCGTAAAAGCCAGAAAAACGACAAAACACGCCGTTTCCGATTGGATGGAAATCGAAAAACAGCGTGGCATTTCCGTTACCAGTTCCGTATTGCAGTTTGACTATGAAGGGCATCACATCAATATACTCGATACCCCCGGACACCAGGACTTCAGTGAAGATACATACCGCACGTTGATGGCTGCCGACAGCGCCGTCATGCTCATCGACGTTGCCAAGGGCGTCGAAGCACAGACGAAAAAGCTGTTCCGCGTCTGCAAAGAACGGGGCATTCCCATTTTTACGTTCGTCAACAAGATTGACCATTTCGGCCGTAATCCCTTCGATTTGCTGTCCGAAATAGAAGATATTCTCGGCATCCGGGCCTATCCGATGAATTGGCCGATCGGCATCAACGGCAATTATCAGGGCATTTACGATCGAAATGCCGCTTCGATCGAACTGTTCGAAAAGGACACGTCTCACGGTCAACACAAGCTTGCTTCGACAAAAGGTTCCGCCGCGGATCCTCTTTTCAGCGACTTATTGGACGAAGACGTCCACCAGTCGCTCATTGACGATATTGAACTGCTCGACGAAGCAGGCGACGATTTCGATATGGAAAAAGTAAAAAACGGTACGCTGACACCGATGTTTTTCGGTTCGGCAATGACCAATTTCGGCGTCAAGCCTTTTTTGGATAAATTTTTAGAGCTGGCGCCGCAACCGCAGCCGCGCAAGTGCCTTGAAGGTACGGTTTTACCGGATGCAGAGCAATTTACGTCATTCGTGTTCAAAATTCAGGCCAACATGAATCCGCAACACCACGACCGCATCGTCTTTATGCGCATTTGTTCCGGAAAATTCGAAAAGGGAATGACCGTGACGCACCGCCAATCGGGAAGAACCTTGCGACTCATGCAGCCGCAGCAATTTTTGGCAACAGAGCGGACGATCATCGAGGATGCTTATCCGGGTGATATCATCGGCGTTTTCGACAGCGGCAATCTCGGCGTCGGCGATACGCTTTTTTCAGACAAGAAGACCGTCACCTTCGCCGACTTCCCGACGTTCCCGCCGGAGTTGTTCGCCCGTATCCGCGCCAAGGATTCGATGAAACGAAAACAATTTCTGAAAGGCATGACGCAGCTGGCCCAGGAAGGAGCAGTCCAGATCTACGAAAACCTGGGCTCCATGGAAAGCTATATTGTCGGCGCCGTCGGCCAACTGCAGTTTGAAGTATTGGAATACAGATTGAAACACGAATACGGCGTCGATCTGGAAATGAACACGCTGCCCTACTCCGTCGCCCGTTGGATCGAATCGGACAGTCAGACATATGAGCACCTGAAAAATATCGACAGCGCCATGATCGTTAAAGATCACAAACAACGCGTCGTCCTGCTGATCACTAATGAGTGGCAAGCCAATTGGATTATTGAACGCAATCCGGACTTTCATTTCTGTGCGACACCGGACGAACTCGCCCTGCCGGCAACATTGATGGAATAATCAAAAGCACTCTCCGCAAAACGCGAAGAGTGCTTCTTCGTTTTACATAACATGGGAACACGTTATTTTTTCTCCGTTCTGCTGCGCACGGCCGACAGCCTGACAACGCGGTCATGTTTCAGCTTCGTCAGATACATGGAGCCGCCGATGATGAGAAGGCCGCCGCTTAAAGTAAGCAGCGTCAGCATTTCATCAAAGATAACGAACCCCCACAAGGCGTTGAAAAAAACGCCGATATAGGCGACAAAGCTGACGACGACAGGATTCCCGTAGGTATAGGAATCGGTCATCCAAATTTGAGCGGCAATGGTAATGATGCCGAGCAGAACATAAAGGAACCATTCTCTCCCGTCAGGCATAATAAAATCCGTTCCCATAAGAGCGAGCCCGGAAATGGCGGCACAAACAAGAAAATACAGAACGATCTCGTCCTGATGATGACGCCCCGAACGGGTCAGCTTGCTGACTGTCGTATAGGCTGCGGCGGCAAACACGGCCTGCGCCAAAACGAAGAGCGAATAGCTATTAAAGGAAGAAAAATTCCACGGCCGCACGACCAAACAAGCCCCGAAAATAATAACGAAGAGCGGTATGACCGCCCCCTTCGGCAGGGATTCCTTCAAAAAAACGACGGCAAAGATCATGACAAAAAATGCCGACAACTGTGACAAGATGGAAACATCGGCCAACGGCATCCCGCGCAGGCCGTAAAAAATGCAAACCATGCCGATACCGCCGGCGATACCTCGAAATACCAATGCCGGACGATCTTCGTGAGACAAATGAATATGTTGCGCCTTCATGATCCCAATGAGCAGCAGCGCACTGAGAAATCCTCTGAAAAACGCGATCTCGCCGGTCCCCATCGTAACGGAAAGCTCCTTGACAATCACATTTTGAAGACTGAAGGCAAGGGCGGCCAAAACGGAATAAACGACACCTTTGTTCAACGCTTCTCCACCTCTAGCCCTTTTGTTTGTTTTTTTCGTAAATCGTATCAATAAAAGCCAACACGGCTTTTTTCATTTCTTCTTTTTCAAGGGTTTGATTGAAGCGGAGCTCTTTTTGCCGCAAATCGGCCAACGGCTGCGGCAAACCGAGAGAGGTGACGGCGCTGATTTCCCCCAGGGCAAGGAAGGGATCCGCAGCCTCGGGAAGCGCTAAAGCACGGCAAATGACGGGCGGAAATTTATACGGATGAGCCGTTGCCATCACGACGGTATGCCGTCCTTCCGTCAGCCCCCGCTTGCGTCGGTTCAAGTAAACGCCGTATGCCACCGCCGTATGCGGATCCAGAAGATAACCGCAATCGTTATACACGTGGCTGATAACGGCCCTGGTTTCATCATCGTCGATCCAGTCTCCGTCAAAATCCTGCCGCAACGAGGTCAGTTCCGCCGCGCTGACGGCCATCTTCCCCGTACGCGCCAGCTCATCTTCCCAGGCCGCCACCCTTTGCGTATCTCCACCGGCGACATAGTACAAGAATCGTTCAAAATTACTGGACAGGAGAATATCCATAGACGGACTGTCCGTCGTATAAAATTCGCGGTTCATGTCATAGACGCCATTTTTAAAGAAATCCGTAAGAACGTTGTTGCGATTAGATGCGCAAATCAGTTTGCCAATGGGCACGCCCATCTTTTTGGCAAAATACCCGGCCAAAATATTGCCGAAGTTCCCGGTCGGAACAACGACGTCAACAATTTCTCCGGCAGCAACGGCACCGTTTTCCATCAGCGATGCATACGTTGCGGCATAATAAACAATCTGCGGCAGAAGACGCCCGATATTGATCGAATTGGCACTGGAAAAAAGGATATTTCGTTCAGCCGCATAATCGCGAACATCTTTATCGACGAAAATCCTTTTCAGAAAACTCTGCGCATCGTCGAAATTTCCTTGAATAGCGGCAACACGGACATTTTCCCCTTCTTGCGTGCGCATTTGCCGCTCTTGCATGGGACTGACTCCGTCATTGGGACAAAACACCATAATATGCGTACCCTTTACGTCTTTAAACCCTTCCAGGGCCGCCTTGCCCGTATCGCCGCTCGTGGCTGTCAGAATCAGTATGTCTTTACATTCGCCTTCCTGTCTTCTGGCCGCAGTAAGCAAATGGGGAAACAGGGATAGCGCCAAATCCTTAAAAGCCAACGTCCGGCCATGAAAGAGTTCGGCCAAGGTCACATCCGTATCCAGGGAGTGCAACGGCACAATACGCGCATCGCGAAACGTATCCGCATTATAAGCAGCCGCAGCCAGCGCCTTCCGTTCTGCAGCCGTAAAATTGGTAAAGAAATAGGACAGAACCAATTCTGTCAATTCCTGATATGATTTATGGTCAAGCGTTGCAGACGATAAAACTTGTTCGGGAAATGTTTCAGGCACATACAAACCGCCGTCTGCAGCCAAACCGTGAAGCAAAGCATACGACGGCGAAACAGTTTCCCCGGATCTGGTACTGCAATAGTTCATAAATAACCTCCTCATAAATGTAACAACAATTGAATGATGTCTTTATATTATATCAAACCGACTGCACAATACAACTCAAAAAAAAAGCGAGATATCCGCTGGATATCTCGCAGTCAGCTATGCTAATCAACCTTGATGCCGGTCCGGCGCAACGCAATAATAATCGGGGTTACAATAACACCGGAAATCAAAGCCTCCGGAATACCGTTGGCAATGGTAATTCCGGTCATGATATTAACGACGTTCATCAGCGGAATGCCCTTACTTTCGGCATAGGCGGAACCGACAAGGAGTGTAAAGGAGCCGAGAAACATCACGGTATGACAGACAGTCGCCAGAACGGCCGTTACCGCCGTCCTGATCGTTTCCGTCCCTTTCATATGGCGATACAATTCGTAAGCAACCAGCCCTAACAGTATGCGCGGCACAATACAAATAATCGCGTCATAGGCGATATTATACTGTACGGCAAAGAGGAGCAACAGACTGGGCGCCTGCAATGTCCTGATAAAAGAAAAAAGCCCGAAAATAAATCCAACGACGATACCCACTTTCCTGCCTCCTGCAATGCTGCCGATAATCGTCGGGATATGCAGGATCGTCGCATTCATGACAATAAGCGGGATAAACCCGTAGCCGGTCAATCCGAGAAAAATGGTGATTGCCGCAAGAAATCCTGTCACTGTCAATTGACGCACATTCATAAAGCCGCTGTGTGCCGGTACTTGATTGATCTTTTCCATCGTAGCCTCCGTTCTTGTTCCTGTACAGATACAAGTCGCAATAAATTGGTGTTTTCAGAAAAGCATTCCAGTTCATCTCCCTGCGGATAACGACTGAAACGGGTCTATTCCTTTTCTGCATTTAATACATCGTGAGTATATCATATATAAAAGGGATTGCCAATAGATTGCCTGATACTTTAAGCATGGCATTGCGGTATGAATATCAATTCTCTTTCAGATAATACGCTGTGCCTCCTTACACGGCACAGCAAGCCATTCTTTCGGCTACTGTCCGCCGCAAATCGTCAGGGCTTCAGAAACGGAACCGACAATATGCGACGCCGCCAGCCGCACCTGCAACGGCGAATCAAAAAAGGTAAAGCTCTTCGCTGCAGCCTGCAGCATGGGAATATCATTATAAGAATCACCGATCGCCGCCGTTTCCGCTACGCCGTAATGAGCTTTGACGCATTGCAAGGCAGCGCCTTTGGAAACGCCGTCAGCTACGATATCGACATTAGCGACATTTTGGAATGCCCTTATTTCTCCGCCGCACCACGCATTGATCTGTTCAGCCATAGCGGCGGCCGCTTCCGGTGTCCACACATGGAAAGACATACCGTAAACGGCCATGCCAGAAAGACTGTCAAAGGTGTCGATATGCTCTTGCATCGCATTTCCGGCGGCAAAGATATAAACACCTCCGGCGGCATGAATAACACTGAGCGTATCCGCTTTATACCGTTCATAGATCTGCCGCAATCGTTCCGTACTTATCTCGCTGGCGGCGATAAGCTGACAGTCTCCGTCGAGAACCAAAGCGCCGCTCGTCAAAATATAGAAATCAAAAGGAATATCTCCGGCGGCATGGCGTATCCCCCGCAAGGACCGCCCCGTACTGATTCCGAAAAGATTTCCTGCCGATTGAAAGCGGCGAATTTCTTCTCTATCCTCGATACGGCAACCGCTTTTTTCCGCCCCGAAATACAGGGTATTATCAAAGTCGCTGGCAAAGGCAATGGCGTGCTTCATCCGTTTCGATTCATCCTTTCTTCCTCCGCCCCTCTTGCAGAGGAAAAGGGGAAATAAAAAAATCCTGCAGAAGAACTGCAGGATTTCGTTCAGTTTTTTATGCTTCCACGGGATAAACGCTAACCTTACGATTAACGCGGCCAGCACGTTCAAAAGCAACCTTTCCGGGAACCAAGGCGAACAACGTATCATCTTTGCCGATGCCTACGTTAGTGCCGGGATGGAAATGAGTGCCGCGCTGGCGAACGATGATGTTGCCCGCTTTGACAACGACGCCATCATGGCATTTGACGCCAAGACGCTTTGCTTCGCTGTCGCGGCCGTTACGCGTGCTGCCGACGCCTTTTTTATGAGCGAAGAGCTGCAAATCAAAATTGAACATTTCGTTCACCTCCTGCCTCTGATGAATATACTGCGACATACTTTTCGTATTGTCGTGAAATTTCCTGTAAACCTAATTGCAATGTTTCCATAATAACTTCGGTCTCATCTGTCACTGCTTGCAGACGAACGGATACAAAACCGTCCTTTACAGAATAGGACAACCGACCGCCGGCATACTTCAGCAGACCTAAAAGAGCCGTTTGCGTCAATGCGGAAACAGCTGCGCAGACAATGTCGGCGCCTGCCTCGCCGTAATCGGCATGACCGGAAGCTTCGAATCCGGAAAACCTATGTTCTCCATTACGAAATAAGGAAACCGTAATCATTAGCCCTCAATCTTTTCAATGGCAACCTTGGTAAACGGCTGACGATGACCCTGACGGCGGCGATAGTTTGATTTTGCTTTATATTTAAAAACAAGAATCTTCTTTTCTTTGCCCTGAGCCAAAACCTTCGCCGTAACCTTGGCGCCTGCAACAACAGGAGATCCGATCTTGATATCTCCGTCATTACCGACTGCCAATACCTGATCAAATACGACTTCGGAATCAACATCGCCGGCCAGTTTTTCAACAAAAATATTGTCGCCTTCCTGAACACGATACTGCTTTCCGCCGGTTTCAATAATAGCGTACATGAGTGACACCTCCCTCACAATATACTCGCTGAATACGGCGCCTTGCGGACTTAAATGCCTCTCCATGCGGCTTACCTTCACAGCCACTAAGTATGCTATGACTTTTCTATTTTATATGACTTTTTCATATTTGTCAACTTACTTGCCGTTGTTGTCAAAATAATCAGCCAAGCCCTTGACGATGCTTTCTGCAAAATTCTGCTGCTGTTCATCGGTATTCAATGTCCGTTCTTCACCGGCATTGGAAATAAAGCCCAATTCCAACAGTGTAGCCGGCATCTGCGTATGCAACAACACGTAATAGTTGGCAACACGAATACCACGATCATCAAAGGAAGTCGCCTTCATGTTCTGCGCGTGGATACGAGTGGTCAAAGCGGAATCATACGCCGTTTTGCCGTTATAATATGCCGTCACTCCGCCGGCGTCGGCGGCAGACGAAGAATCAATGTGAATGCTGACAAACGCGTCGGCACCGGCAGCATTGGCTATGTTGCAACGGGCTTGCAGTTCTTCGACGGCACCGGCATTCGGCGCATAAACGTCAACATCACCGGTACGCGTCATGACGACATTGGCGCCGGCGTCATGCAAAAGCGTCTGGACTCTTTTGGCAATGCCGAGGGTAATATTTTTTTCAAAGGAATAGGAACCGACAGCTCCGGAATCCGTACCGCCGTGACCGGGATCAATGCAGATCGTCTTCCCTTTCAGTCCTTTGGTCAAACTGTAATTGCGGCTGCCGCTATACGTCGGCACAGGCAGGGCGGCGCCGCCGCTCTTTCCGTCCGTCGTATGGGTTCGCAAATTAAGCTCATTCCAATGGTTCCACTGCTTAATCTTCCCCGACTTGTCATTGACGTCAATGACGACACGAGCCGGTTTGTTATTTTTAGCATCTGCCGGCAAGGTGAAAACGTGCAGATCATCTTTGCCGACCGCCTGCGGAACTTTGATATCGACATAAGTCGCCGATGAACGCTGCGACAACGACACTTTCGTAATAACGCGGGGATCTGCCGTATATGTCTTGTCGACATCTTTTTGAAGCACCGTGTTAGGTAAAGAAACAGTAATGTATTCACCGCTTTTATCAATATACAGTTTTGGCGTAACCTTCTTGGTCACGTCCAGAACAGTTCGGACAAAGGGTGTATTGGAATCGTTGCGCGTAGCAATACGGACACTGCTGATTTCCGCTTTGGAAGCAGCCTGAGCCGGCAGCAGCGGACATAAACAAAGGAACAACAACAGCGGTAACAGTAACAGTTTTTTCATTGCACATACCTCTCTAGTTAAAATGCTGACGGACTCATTATAGCACAATCTGCTTCCAATAGTAAGAAAAGTCGTTATTGTTCACAAAGCTGACATATTTGTCAACTTTATCACAATCGCCGCGTCAGCCTTCTATAAGCGGCCGCCGCAATACAGGCAAACGGCGCCCTTCATCCAACTCGGCCAAAACCCGCGGTATCGCAGCGGCGACCTCGAGTGGAGAGTATCCGTAGGGACCGTACGCCTGTCGGCAGACATCCCCTGCGGCACCATGGAGATAAACGGCGGCACAGGCCGCTTCCGTCAGCCCCAAATCGCGATGCGCCGCCAGAGCGGCCACCATACCGGTCAAAACGTCGCCCATACCGCCGCAAGCCATGCCGGCATTCCCGGTCGGATTCAAATACGCGTTACCGGTTTTCCGGGAAACGATTATCGTCGGCGCACCTTTTAAAACGAGCGTGACATTCCAGCGTTTCACGAAGTCCTTCGCGGCACGAATGCAGTCCTCTTTGATCGTCGCGACGGAAAGACCGCTGAGTCGGCCGAATTCGGCCAAGTGCGGCGTCATAATGATACGTTCACCGTGGGCCGCAATAAATCCCCGTTCTTCGGTAAGCGCGTTCAGCGCATCCGCGTCAAGAACGATAGGACAAGACGTTTCCTCAATCAGCTTTTTTAAAAATGACGTCAGACCGCTGTCTTTACCCATACCGGGCCCCATAGCCAGCGCGGACCAGCCATGCGCCGCCGCAGCCAAAACGTCTGCATCGCCGGGGGCAAAGGAAGAACCGGCCCCGACGCCGCGCACCATCACTTCCGGTACTCTGCCGATACAGTACGGAGCCGTTGCCGCCGGCACCTGCAAAAATATCTTGCCGGCGCCGGCGCGCATGGCGCCTTGCGCCGTCATCAAAGCGGCGCCGGCCATATCGTTCGACCCGGCGACCACGGCAATTGTGCCATGCGTTCCTTTATGGCTGTCAGGCTGACGGGGCGGCAGCAGTTCCGCAACATCAGCCGATTCCAAAACGTAAGCGCCATCCGTCTCCTGTTGCCGCAGTAACGGCGCCGGCATGCCGATCGGATCGAAACGAAGCTCACCGACGCTGGTCTTACCGGGATAAAAAAGCTGTCCCCGTTTCAGCGCGCCAAAAGTCACCGTCAAATCGGCAAACAGAGGTCCCCCCGCGCCGTCAGCGCCGTCAGTGACGCTGACGGCGCCCGTGTCGGCATCAACGCCGCTGGGCATATCGACAGCAATGACCTTGATCCGTCCCATAGCCGCCGCCTCATTTATTTTACCGACAATATTCCGCACCGGCTGCCGCAATTCACCATGGAAACCCGTACCGATCATGGCGTCAATAACGACTTGGCTGGCAAACAGGCGATGACACAGAAGGTGCCATGCTTCAAAGGACTCGCCATAGTCGACGACAATACAGTCAGCCCCGGCCAATTGACGCAGCGAATGCAAATGGCACTGCGCTTCCGGGCTATACGCCGCCGCTTGCCCCAAAACATACACGTATACGCGGGCGTCGGCAGCTAAAAGATGCCTGGCGATGACAAATCCGTCACCGCCGTTATTCCCTTGCCCGCAAAAAATGATGACATCCTTATTCGCCCATCCGTCAAGGTAAGCCGCACCGGCCGTCACAACGGCATGACCGGCATTTTCCATCAGTACCGCCGGCGGCATACGGTAAATCCCGGTCATGGCCGCCGCATCCATCGCCTTCATTTGCGCCGTTTGATTTACTTTTTTCACGTTCAGGCCTCCCTGTCTTCTTCCCAAATCACCTGCGCGACGGCATAATCGCCATCATGACTGATCGATACTGCCGGCGGCCGCGTCGACCTTGCCGCTGCCGCAAGGGCATGAACGCCGCTGAGCCGCAAAAACGGCGCACCCAGACGATCATGATCCACTTCGACGTCATGCCACGTTCCTTGTCGAAACCCTGTGCCCAAGGCCTTGAAAAAAGCCTCTTTAGCTGCAAAAATACCGGCCAGCGAATGATACCGGCTTTTTTCACGCCGATTGCAGTAGGCAATTTCGGCAGGCGTAAAAAAACGCTGTAATGCTTTTTCATGGCGCTTTGCCATGGCTTCTATCCGTCCGATTTCGACGATATCAATTCCTATGAACATGAAACCTCCAAAAAAAGTACCGCAATTCCCTCGGGAACTGCGGTATAAATTACCATTTCTGCATGCGGATGCAAAGGGAAAGTCCTTCCAACAGAACGCGAAACGTTCCAAACGACACGGTTACATCGGGATAAACGGCGCTGGCAACCTTATAAGAGAGCGTTACTTCCCGCTTTTGGTAATCATAGCTCAGACCATGCAAATTACTTTCAAATGTATACTTCGGCAACGGCACCTTGAACTGCGGCGGCCTTTCTTTTTCCAACCCGCGCAACAAGCGGCCGAGAAAAGCCTGTTTTGACCCCTTTGACTGCAACAACCCTTCAGCATGCAGTATCTCTTCTACAAAGTTATCCAAAACGGACATTTTATGCTTCACTTTCAGCAAAGAAATGGTCGTGTATCTTTTGCACGGCCTTATCGACGCTCTCTTCGGCGATCAGGCAAGTAATGCTAATTTCTGAAGTCGAAATGATTTCGATATTGATATCATTATCGCCGAGAATGCCGAACATGCTGGCTGCAATGCCGGGATGCCCCGCCATACCGGCGCCAACGACAGAAACCTTGGCCATCTTATCGTCGATCAAAATATCTTCAGCCCCGATTTCGCCGCGTATTTTAGCGAATACATCGCGTACGGCCGGCAATTCGGAACGGGAAACGGTAAACGTAATATCCGTCGTCCCTTCTTTGGCAACACGCACGCTCTGCACGATCATATCGACATCGATATTCTGATCCGCCAATTCGGAGAATATTTTATACGCATGTCCGGGCTGATTGAGCACGCCCAGAACCGTTACTTTGGCCACATTCTTGTCTTCGGCAACGCCGCGAATCAAATACTGCTTAATTTCCATCGAGTAATCCTCCTGTATCATTGTCCCCTGCACATCGGAAAAAGTTGAACGAACGTGGATCGGCACGTTGAAACGGCTGCCCATTTCCACGGCGCGCGGCTGCATAACACCGGCGCCCAGCTTCGCCATCTCCAACATTTCTCCATAGGTGATTTCGCCCATTTTCTGCGCATTGGTAACAACGCGGGGATCGGATGTGTAAATACCGTCAACGTCAGTATATATTTCGCAAGCATCGGCATGAATGGCGCCGGCAATGGCGACGGCCGTCGTATCGGATCCGCCGCGGCCCAAAGTCGTAATATCGCCATGCTCCGTAATCCCTTGAAAACCGGCGATGATAACGATATTGCCGTCCTTTAATTCGTCGATAACGCGCTGCGCCTGAATATCAAGAATCCGTCCCTTATTAAAGGCGTCGCTCGTCGTGATGCCCGCCTGCTGACCTGTCAGCGAAATCGCTTTATGCCCCGCTTCCCGGAAAGCCATGGCCATGAGCGCAATCGATACTTGCTCACCTGTCGAAAGGAGCATATCCATTTCGCGCCCGTAGGGCTTGGAGGTTATTTCCTTGGCAAGAGCAACTAAATCATCCGTCGTATCTCCCATTGCGGAGACGACGATAACGATTTGGTCGCCAGGTTGTTTTCCTGCCAAAACACGCTGTACGATTGCTCTCATCTTATCCGGCGTAGCAACGGAACTGCCGCCGAATTTTTTAACGATCAGTGCCAACTTGAATCCCTCACTTTTATATTGATAGAGACAACAGGAACCATTTTCCCGCTATTTCACTTATTGTTTATGATATCATGCCCCTATGTAATTGTAAAGAAATTATCACTTTCTCTGCAAGCAAATGCAAAACAAGCTGTCCGCAGATGCGGACAGCTTGGTATCTGCAAGCTGATGAGTAATCAATAAGCCGAGTTTTGTTCTGCCTGCGCAGCGGTAATCATCTATCTAGACAGACCATTACTGGCCTGTTCAAGCGACACAACCCGGAAGATCAGCGGGCCACTTCATCCCTCCCCTATTCGGTCTTGCTCCAGATGGGGTTTGCCTAGCCAGTAAGTTACCTTACTGCTGGTGCGCTCTTACCGCACCGTTCCACCCTTGCCACAAACGTGGCGGTACACATTTCTGTGGCACTTTCCCTAAAGTCGCCTTCGCCGGACGTTATCCGGCATCCTGCCCTGTGGAGCTCGGACTTTCCTCCAGTACAGCGTACTGGCGATTACCTTTCATACTCATCAGTATTATATGCTATCTCATATCGCCCTGTTCGTCAAGACAACGACGCTCATCGTGCCAAAATACGGCGCAATTCGCCGACGGCGGCAGCAATATCGGCCTGAGACACGAGCGCGCTGATCATGGCGAAGGAGCGAAAGCCTTGCTCGTAAACGTCGCGAATATTATCACGGCCGATACCGCCGATCGTCACGACAGGCAGCGGCAGCCGGAGTGCAAAGTCAATGCTGTCGGCCGTAACGACTTCATTGGCATCGGCTTTCGATCGCGTCGGAAACATCGGCCCGAAACCGACATAATCGGCGCCGGCGGCAACGGCGCCCTTCAATTCTTCAACCGTATTCGTCGAAAGCCCGATAAAGACGTCGGGGCCGGCCAGAGAGCGGACAATCTCGACGGGCGCGTCGTCCTGACCTACATGAATGCCGTCAACACCGCAGGCAATGGCCAAATCGACGGAATCATTCATGATAAACGTGGCGTTTCGTTCATGACATAAGGCGGCGATCGCCTTTCCTTCGGCATATTTTTCACGCCAAGTCTTATGTTTTTCGCGGTATTGAATGATTTTCACGCCGCTGTCAAGCAGCGCCTTGGCGACTTCGACATTTTTTCGTCCCAGCGACAAGGCTTCGCCCATGATAGCGTAAATGGGATCTTCCTGCAACCGTTTGATGTGATCTGCTTTATTCATGACTTGTCACTCCTCTTATCAGTAATACGAGAAAAAGCTTTTGCTCGTCGGATCAACGATGCACTCCGCTCCCCATCCTTTTTCCCTGCCGATCTGTTGCAATCGCTTCGCCAAATCGTAAACGACGGGAATTTCCGAGCCGTAATGACCTGCATCGGCAATAAGGATCCCCTGCTTTACCGCGTTCTGCGCATCGTGGTATTTGACGTCTCCAGTCACATAAAGATCGGCGCCGGCAGCGGCGGCGTCTTCCAAAAAAGATGCCGCCGCCCCGCCGCAAAGGGCTACGCGGAAAATTTCCTTCGTCGCATCGCCGGCATACGGCAAAACCGGCAGCGCTAATTCTTTTTTCATAAATTCCAAAAATTCACAGGCCCGCGTCTTTTGCGGCAAAGAACCGATGCGCCCCATGACCTCCGTATCCGTCGTTTTCAACGGTGTCACATCACGCAGACGCAACCGCGCAGCAAGGACGTCATTGACGCCGCCAAAGGCGCTGTCCAAATTCGTATGAGCGCTGTAAACGGCCGTTTTATGCGTTAACAGGCTGCTGAACAAGGCACCGTCATACGTATCCGTTCGAATCGACTTGATACCGCCAAAAATCACGGGATGGTGGCTGATAATCAGGTCGATCCCGTTTTCTGCGGCATAAGCCGCATTCTCCAAGGTAACGTCCAGGGTAACCATGATCTTTGCCGCACTTGCACGAGGATCGCCGATCAAAAGTCCCGGATTGTCCCATGCTTCCTGAAGCCGCAAAGGCGCCAATTCATTCATTACTTTCATGACTTCCGCTATTTGCACTGCCATCTCCGTTCCTCCCATTCCGCTATTTCCCGACGCAAAAGCAGCAGCTCTTCAGCGTGAATCGCGCGGCTTTTTCTCATGCCCTGCAGGATTTTTTTCTTTTTGTCAATGATCTCGTCCAACAACGCCCCCAATAAAGGCGTCCTTTCGCGCCAATTTTCCGCGCCGATCTCCAGCTGCCACTGCGGCGGTGTTTTCCGCCGCCCCTGTCGCGCCCGCAAAAGCTGATAGATTCTGCCGCCGTCGGCAATCAACGTCTCCCTGTCCGGATACCAACCGATCCGATAAAGATATGACCGCAATGCCGCCGCATCGCTCATGGGCTGCAACACCAAAAAAGAAAGACGGTCGCGGACGGCGGCGCTCTCCGTCAGAATACGAATCATCAGCGAACCGCCCATGCCGCAGATAAGAGCACCGTCAACCTCTCCGAGACGAACGCCTTTGAGTCCGTCTGCCAGACGGCAGTCAATCCGTTCCGTCAACGACGCTTGCCGCACGTGAGCCGCAGCGGCAGATAAGGGCCCCCGTACAATGTCGGAAGCGACGGCACGCGGACAGACGCCGCGTTGACAGAGATCGATCGGTATATAGCCGTGATCCGTCCCGACATCGACAATCACGCTGCCGCGGGGAACGAAGGCGGCTGCAGCGGCTAATCTTGCCGTCAATTTCATAAAAAAAACTCCTATCGAAAAAAAGCTATCCCACAATGCTGCGGAATAGCTTGTTCATGATTTGGTGGGCCTACTTGGGTTCGAACCAAGGACCAACCGGTTATGAGCCGGTGGCTCTACCGCTGAGCTATAGGCCCGGCAGATAAAGGTTGCGGAGAACCTTGCCTATGTATTATACGCTAATCAATATAGACCGTCAAGCTGTCTGCATCAAAGAAAATCTTTGATTTTTTCCCGTTTCCCCCAGTTGCGCAGCTTGTTCAACGCCTTTCCTTCAATCTGGCGGATGCGCTCGCGCGTAACGTTGAAATGTTGTCCCACCTCTTCCAGCGTTCTCGGCCTGCCGTCTTTCAATCCGAAGCGAAGGTACAACACCTTGCGTTCCCGGTCGGTAAGACAGGAGAACACATCTTCAATCTGCTCCTTCAACAAAATGAAGGAAGCGGCGTCATCAGGAGCGACAGCTTCCTGATCTTCAATGAAGTCTCCCAAATGGGAGTCCTCTTCTTCCCCGATCGGGGTTTCCAGAGAAACCGGTTCCTGCGCAATTTTCATGATCTCCCGCACCCGTTCAATGGGCACTTCCATTTTTTCGGCAATTTCCTCCGGCAACGGTTCCCGTCCTTTGTCCTGCAAAAGCTGGCGAGAAATCCGAATCAATTTATTGATCGTTTCCACCATGTGGACGGGAATGCGAATCGTCCGCGCCTGATCGGCAATCGCGCGGGTAATCGCCTGACGAATCCACCACGTCGCATAGGTGCTGAATTTATAGCCCTTGCTGTAATCAAATTTATCGACGGCTTTGAGCAGGCCCAGGTTCCCTTCCTGAATTAAATCCAAAAAGAGCATGCCGCGGCCGACATAACGCTTGGCAATGCTGACGACGAGGCGAAGATTGGCATCGGTGAGTTTCTTTTTGGCCGCCACGCCGGCCTGTATGTCTTCCGGCGCGGCATCTTCCGCACAACCCCGTTCAATCGTTTTCGCCAAAGTAATCTCTTCTTCCGCCGTAAGCAGCGGCACCCGCCCGATTTCCTTCAAATACATGCGTACGGGATCATCGATATTGACACCTTCGGGAACACTTAAATTGATGGCATGTTCATCAACCTTTTCGTTTTCTTCGTCATCAAGATCTTCATTTTCATTGACCTGATCCGACTCGCCGACAATATCAATCCCCTTTTCGGCAAACACTTCATACATCTTGTCAATTTGATCAGGCGTCAGATCATCTTCTTCCATGACATTCATGATTTCCGTGTAAGAAAGACACCCTTTTTGCTGGCCCTCTTGTATGAGTTGCGTAATGTGGGACAATGCCAGTTCCTGCCGTTCCTTCTCTGTCAGTCCCTTTACTTCCTCCGTTTTTTTTGCCGCCTTTTTTTTGCCTTTTACCGGCTTCGCCTTCGCCGCTTTCGCCATCTTCTTTTCCGTCACTGCGTTCTCCTTCTCCTCTATCGTCATTGTTTCCTCTTGTTTTTCGTCTATACGCATACGATACCGCCCCCTTCTGCCGTCAAGACCATCTTTTCATTTCATCGCTGATTTTCTTACATGCCTCTAATTCTTCAAGGAGCCGTATGTCATTGGTACGGCTGTAGGCGGCGGCTTGCCGGCTGTGCAGACGATAAGCCTGCTGCAGCTCTGCAAAGCGGAACCGCTTCACATAATCCAATACTACTTTTTCATCGAGCGGCACGTCTTGCAGTACCATAATGCGGGACAGTTCTGCCCATTCCTCCGGCGCAAGCTGTTCCTGCACATCGCCTTGCGTATAGTCGCCGCCCCTATCATGCAGTCTCAACAGGGTTTCATAAATACCCCGCCGTTTTTCATCTTTAAAGAAATCACGCTCAATCATCTTGCCGATACGCGCACAGGCATCCGGCTTTTCCATGAGAAATCGCAGGATATTCTCTTCGGCCACAGCCATTGCATGCGGGCCGCGCGCCGTCTTATTGGCAGCCGCAATATTGCCCGATATGACCACCTTCTGCCGACCGGCTTCAGGATGTTTCGTCAAGTAAGCGTTATATTCCGTGCGAACTGCTGTTTCCGATATCTGCAGTCGTTCGGATAGGCGTTTCAAAAACGCTTCGATGACGATTTGACTATCTGCCTGTATCAACGCCGGAAATACCATGGCCGTAATCGCCGACTTTCCTTCCAACGTCGCACCGTCGTGTTCCTGCATCGCCGTTTGCAGCATATATTCCAGCGCATTCGGCGCCGCCGCGACAGCCGCTTCAAAAGCGGCGGCGCCGGCGGTATTGATATACTCGTCAGGATCCTTTCCCTGCGGCAACGATACGACACGCACGGTCAGCCCCAACCCGCGCACGACTTCCATAGCGCGCAGCGTCGCCTGCCGACCGGCGCCGTCCATATCATAGGACAGAACCAGTTCCTTGCTCTGCCGCTGCAGGAGCCTCGCCTGTTCTCCCGTAAAAGCGGTTCCCAAGGAAGCGACAACATTGGTAATGCCGCGGTTATGAGCCGAAATGACATCCATATATCCTTCTACCAGGACAGCCCTGCCCTTTTCATAAATTCCTTTATGTGCCACATCCATAGCAAAGAGAAGACTGCGCTTATCAAAAACCGGCGTTTCCGGAGAATTCAGATACTTCGGTTTGCTGTCATCCAAAACACGGCCGCCGAAGGCAACGGTTTTGCCTCGCCCCTCCCGTATGGGAAAAATGACGCGATTGCGAAATGCGTCGTAAACCTTATGATTGCTCTCCTTTGCCAACCCCAACAACAGCAGTTCCTCTTTGGCGATCCCCTTTTTCTGAAAGGCCTCGGTCAACTTATCCCAGCTGTCAGGTGCGAACCCGAGTCGAAAAGTCCGGATCGTCTCATCCGATACATGGCGCTGCCGGAAATAGGCAAGCCCTTTTTCACCGTAATGTGTCTTCACCAGGCAATTATGGAAAAAAGTACAGGCCATTTCATTGATTTCATATAACCGGCTGCGCTGTCGCTCCCTGGCCTGCTCCGCCGGCGTCTGCTCGAAGGCGGGCAGCGCAATATGAGCTCTGGCAGCCAATATTTCCACGGCTTCGGAAAAAGAAATATTCTCTTTCTTCATGATAAAGGTAAAAACATCTCCCGATGCATGACAGCCGAAACAATGAAAAAAGCCTTTATCGGGCGCTACGCTGAAAGAAGCGGTTTTTTCGTTGTGAAAGGGGCAACAGGCCCAAAAATTCCGTCCGCTTCGCTTCAGCACCAAATAGTCGGAAACGACGCTGACAATATCATTAGCCTGGCGGACTTGTTCGATAAATTCACTGGAAAACTTCTTCACTCGTATCACCTGATCATCATTTAAGTAACACTGCTGCAACTACTATAATTCTATGCAACCCTCGCAAATCCTTCCCGTCATAATAAAATTGAGGTTACGAAAACAGCAATCAACGTATACGAACCCGACATACTAACTTATTCCATGTGAGCCGACTGTTTTCCTGCTTTTTATGAATAGGTTTTCCTATGTATAAAGAAAATATAAATTTAATAATATAATTGTTAAATTTCTTTTTCTTAATTGGCTTTCTGCATTTCTCTCCTGTATACTATACATAGCGATAGGAAGGGGATATCATGCAGGAAACAATGATACCGATGCTTCAATTTACAGTAGGGCCTCTGGAAAGGCCGACGTCGCTGGCAGGGGCGCTGCGTCACTTCGGCATTTCGGCCACCTTGCGGCGCCGCTTGAAACACAACGGCAGTTGTGCCGTAAACGGCGCGCCGGCATTACTCAAAGATCTGGTGCGCGAAGGGGACCGGATCACAGTCAATCTGAGCATTAATCAACACATTTCGCCTTGCCCCATTCCCCTGGATATAGCTTACGAGGATGCCTACCTTTTGGTTGTCAACAAGCCGGCCGGTCTGCTGATGCATCCAACGGCAGCAGTGCGGCAAAACACGCTGGCCAATGCCGTCGCTTTTCATTATCACGAAAGCGGCCAACAGTCTTCTTATCATCCCATGCACAGGTTGGATAAAAACACGTCCGGCCTTTGTCTGATCGCCAAAGCGCCGCATATACAATATGCTTTTGACAGAAAAAAGTCTTTTTATCACCGCACCTATCTGGCTATTTCCGAAGGCCGCTTTCCGGCCAAAACAGCGCATATTTCCTGTCCCATCGGACGTTGCAGCGACAGCATAATAAAACGCCGCACGTGCGATAACGGCAAAGAGGCGGTCTCTGATTTTACCCGTCTTGCAGCCGCCGATAACTGCAGTCTCCTCAGCATCACCTTGCATACGGGACGGACACACCAGATTCGCGTGCACAGCGCTTACCTCGGCTGCCCCTTGGCAGGAGACGACTTGTATGGCGGTCACCGCACTTTATTGACACGTCAGGCGTTACACGCCGGAAAAATCGAATTTATTCATCCCGTGACGGGAAACCGACTCACCGTTAATTCCCCATTGCCGACGGATATAAAACATATCATCGACAAATTTGGCTGGAATGATATAGTGCACGATTATATTTAGGAGGAATGTCTCATGCCATTAGTAACGACAACGGAAATGTTTAAAAAAGCGTATGAAGGCCATTATGCAATCGGCGCTTTCAACATCAACAATATGGAATTAGTACAGGCAATCACGGATGCGGCGGCAGCGCTGCATTCTCCGGTCATCCTGCAGGCCTCCGCGGGAGCGCGAAATTACGCCAAACCGCCGTATCTGAAACACCTCGTGGAAGCCGCCCTGGAAGACCATGATCTGCTCGTAGCGCTTCACCTAGATCACGGCGCCGACTTTGAAGCCTGCAAAGATTGCATTGATAACGGCTTTACGTCGGTCATGATCGACGGCTCGCAGTATGCGTTCGATGAAAATGTCGCCTTGGCGAAACGCGTCGTCGAATACGCGCATGCCCACGGTGTCGTCGTCGAAGCGGAACTCGGACAACTGGCCGGCATTGAAGATGAGGTCCATGTCGATGCGGCAGACGCTTCTTATACGCGCCCGGAAGAAGTGGAAGAATTTGTTTCCAGAACCGGCGTCGACTCTCTGGCCATTGCGATCGGTACCAGCCACGGCGCCTATAAATTCAAGCCGGAACAATGCACGCGCAACGAACAAGGCGTTTTAGTGCCGCCTACGCTCCGCTTCGATATTCTCGAAGAAGTTTCAAGACGCCTGCCCGGCTTCCCCATCGTTCTCCACGGCGCTTCTTCCGTCGTTCCTGCTTACGTAAAAATCATCAATGACAACGGCGGCAAATTGAAAGATGCCGTCGGTATTCCTGAAGAACAACTGCGCAAAGCCGCCTCCCTTTCGGTCTGCAAGATCAATGTCGACTCCGATCTGCGCCTGGCCCTGACTGCCGGCATTCGCCAACATATGGCAGAACATCCCGATCACTTCGATCCCCGTCAATATTTGAAAGACGGTCGCCAAAATGTACAGGAACTTGTTGCTCATAAGATTAAAGCCGTTTTCGGCTCTGAAAACAAGGCGTAAACGCTTGCTTTTTGCAATATACTATGATAAAATTCTTTTTAGTGTTCTTGTAATGTAGGGAGGTGAATCAATTGCCGCAAATCAAATCCAACATCAAAACAATGGAAAAAGACGCAGCCCGTCACGCAGCCAACTCTCGGGTAAAATCTTCGGTACACACAGTTATCCGCCATACGACCGAAGCCGTTGCCGCAGGAGATGCAGAAGCCGCTAAAACAGCGTTTAATAAAGCCAGCAGTGTTATTGACAGCGCCGCTCAAAAGGGTGTCATTCACAAAAATACAGCAGCCCGTAAAAAATCTCGCTTAGCTATTAAAGTAAACGGCTTGGAAAAATAATTTGAATGCCTGCAGGCCCCGTGCAAACGGGGCTTGTTTTAGTATGTATTTCTTATAGGAGGAATTATGACCTTTCCCGCACGAAATCAACTCAACTATTTTTTCATGTTATTCTTCCCCTTGCTTTTGACGCAAATGGCGCAAGTCGGCACCAATGTCTTCAGCAGCGTCTTCAGCGGCCGGGCCGGTACGGTCGATTTGGCAGGCGTCGCTGTCGCCGTTAACATCTGGTATCCCGTCTTTGCCGGAGTCTGCGGCATTTTTTTCGGCATTTCACCAATTCTTTCGCAGCTGCGCGGCGCCAACAAAACGGATGATATCCCTTCCTACATTATGCAAAGCATTTATCTTTCTCTTTTCTTCACCATCTTTATTATCCTTTTCGGAATCATTTTTACGGATCCGTTTCTTCGTCTCATGTCCCTGGACCCGGCTGTCTACTACATCGCAAAAGAATATCTCTTTGCCCTGTCTCTCGGGATTCTTCCTACCTTCATACAGGCCACCTTACGCTACGTTGTTGATGCACACGGCATGACGCACCTTTCCATGGCCGTACTGCTGACCAACATGGTGCTGACCATTTTCCTGTTCTACGGACTAATCTTCGGAGCGGCCGGGCTGCCGGCCCTGGGCGGCGCCGGCGCCGGCTACGCTATCACGATTGCCGCTTGGCTCACGCTCTTTCTCTTTATCCTCATCTTTCGCTTCAAAGAACCTTTCCGCTCATACCGGCTGTGGCGCGTCTTTCGGCCTTTCGACTGGTTTCTGTGCCGCGAACAACTGCGACTGGGCATTCCTATCTTCATTGCCGTTTTTTGCGAAACGAGCCTATTCAGCATAGTCGGCCTCCTCATGAGTGAATTCGGCACCGTTTTTTTGGCCGCCAATCAGGCGGCGACCAGTTATTCCGAGTTTATATACACGATTCCCTGGAGCATCAGTCTGACGGCAACGATCGTCATCGGCTATGAAGTCGGCGCCAAAAATCCTGCAGGCGCACGGCAATACGCCGTGATCTGCCAAGGCGTATCGCTGTTTATTGCCTGCCTTACGGTAATGTTGACCTACATCGGTCTAGACATTATCAGCGGCGCCTTCACCAGTGATTATGAAACCTTTACTCACATCCGCACCTTCATCATTTACGCCATGCTGTTTGCCTTCTTTGATGCCCTCGGCACACCGGTACAAGGGATCTTGCGCGGCTATAAAGATGTCAAGGTCATCACTTTCGTCTCTTTCATCACGTATTGGCTCATTTCCATCCCTTTGGGCATCGCGCTGGCCCATGCAACGGACTGGGGCGCCTATGGGTACTGGTTGAGTCTGATCATCGGCCTGGCCATAAACGCGTTTTTATTGAACGCCCGTCTCTGGCACCATACGGCCTGGCGCGCTTAATGCAAAGGAGGATCTCATGGAACGAGCAAAATTACTAAACTATACCGATGTCTTGCTGCAAAAAGGCCTTTTTCTGCGAAAAGGGCAGATTCTTGTCGTCAATGCACCTGTCGACGCGTCCGATTTCGTCACGCTGCTGACCAAGAGGGCCTATGACCTGGGCGCCTCCCAAGTCATTGTCAATTGGCGATCTGACGCTGTCACACGCCTTCGCTATGAATACGAAGAGCTGAAAAACTTCAAAATACTGCCCGACTGGCGCCGTGATTTCAGTCTCCATTACTATCGACAGGGCGCCGCCTTCTGCAATCTGATTTCAGCCAATCCTTATTTAATGGACCGTATCGACAGTAAAAAGATTTTTGCGGCGCAGCGAGCGCAAAACGAGGCGCTGAAAGAATATATAGACGGCATGATGGCATCAAAGGTCAGTTGGCTTGTCGCCGCCGTGCCCGGCCCGGCCTGGGCACGGCTGTTGTATCCCGACCTGCCGGAAAAGGAAGCGATCGATGCCTTGTGGCGTGAAATTCTGAAAGCGTCCCGCGCCGACGGAGATGATCCCCTTGAAGATTGGAACCGTCATCTGAGTCACTTAAAAAGCAGACGTCAATGGATGACGGCGCAGGCATTTACGGCGCTCCGATACACAAGCGCAAACGGAACCAACCTGACTGTCGGCCTGCCGGAGACGCATATCTGGCAAGGCGGGGTCGAAGAGACAACTGCCCATCACCCTTTCAACGCCAATATTCCTACGGAAGAAATCTACACGGCGCCGCATAAAGACGCCGTCGACGGTATTGTTTTCAGCACGAAACCGCTGGTTTATCAGGGAAAGGTCATCCGTGATTTCTCCTTGACCTTTTCCAACGGTAAAGTGACGGAAGTACACGCCGCTGCGGGAGAAACGGTGCTGAAAGAATTACTGCAAATGGATGCCGGCGCCTGCCGCTTGGGAGAGGTCGCTCTAATCCCCTATACATCACCGATTTCTCTCTCCGGTAAATTGTTTTATGAAACCCTTTTTGATGAAAACGCTTCCTGCCACTTGGCTCTCGGCAAAGCATACCCTACTTGTCTGAAAGGCGGTCCCGATCAATCTGCCGAAGCGTTGGCTAAAGCCGGATTAAATGATTCCATGCTTCACATTGACTTTATGATCGGTTCAGCAGATCTGAACATAACGGGAATCAAAAAGGACGGTTTGGAAGTCCCTGTTTTCAGTCACGGAAATTGGACGTAAAAAAGATGCGGATCATAAGATCCGCATCTTTTTTACGTCTAAGTTTTATTCATCTTATTTTATCTTTTTAATTTCCTCTTCCAGCACCGGCAGTGCATCGAAGAGATCGCCGACGATACCGTAATGGGCAAATTCAAAAATTGGCGCATCAGGATCGGAATTGACGGCGATAATCAGCTCTGCGTCCTGCAAACCGAGCTTATGTTGAATCGCGCCGGAAATACCGAGAGCGATATAGATCTTCGGCGCAATTTTCGAACCTGTTATGCCGACCTGTTTTTCATGGGGAGCCCAGCCGCTGTCAACGAGCGGCTTGGAAACACCAAGTGCGGCGCCGATAGAAGCGGCAAAATCAGCGACTTTCTGCAAGCCTTCAGGACTGCCTACGCCGCGGCCTGCGCCGACGACGATTTCCGCATTCGTAATCGTCAGTTCCTGTTCTTCAGCCGATAACGGTTCGAAACCGACAACCTGCTGCAACGGCTTTGCCCCATTTAACGAAACCGTTTCATGAATGATCTCACCTGTACGCCCCGCATCGAAAACGTTGCCGCGGAATATTTTATCACTGATCGTAGCCAACTGCGGCCGCGTCGTCGTCAATATTTTCACGAACAATTTACCGGTAAAGGCGGGACGAATCCAGGTAATGGAATCATCGTCGCCTTCGTAGCCGCAATTGATGCAATCGGCAACGAGCCCCAGATTCATAGCCGCTGACAGGCGCCCGCCCAAATCACGACCGTTATGCGAAGCGCCGATGAGGACAACATTCGGTTCATATTTATTTAAAACTTCTTCGGCCGCCTTCGTATATAGCGACGATTCGAAAGAAGCTAATTCCGGATTATCAACAACGACAACGGCATCAGCGCCATATCCGATGACCTGTTCGGCTGCCGCAGCAGCACCTTCACCCATAATCCAGCCGACAAGTCCGTTCTTTTTACTGTCAGCCAATTCACGGCCTTTACCGAGAAGTTCCAAGCTCAGCGGACTGATCGTGCCGTTTACCAATTCAATATATACCCAGACATTTTGTTTTAATTCCATCGCTTTTCCCTCCCCTTACAGTATTTTTTCGGAAGCTAATGTATCAACCAGTTTTTTAACGGCATCCTTCGTGTCGCTGCCTTCTATCATCATGCCGACTGCATGTTTTTCCGGAGCAAAGGTCGTTGTAACCGTTGTCGCCGATCCGCTCTTCCCTGCTTCAGCGGGATCCAACTGGATATCTTCCAAACGCCATACATCGAAGATCGCTTTTTTGGCATTCATCTTACCCTTGATCTTGGGCGAACGCGGCGTGTTGATCAATTCCGTAACCGAGCATACAGCCGGAAGCTGGGCTTCTACCGTTTCAATACCGCCGTGATTATGGCGGGTTGCCTTCACCGTCGTACCGTCTACAACAACGGAATCTGCATAAGAAACCAGCGACATGCCTAAATGCTGCGCAACTGCCGGCGGAATCTGCCCCGTATCACCGTCAGCCGATTGTTTTCCCGTAAAGACGAGATCAACATCACCGATAGCGGCAATAGCTTTGGCCAGTATCTTTCCGGTAGCCAGCGTATCCGAACCGCCCATTCGTTCGTCGGAGACAAGAATCCCCTTATCGGCGCCGATAGCAATGCCATCGCGCATCGCTTCCCCGGCCAATGCGGTTCCCATGGTGATCAGCGTAACCGTACCGCCAACCGCCTCTTTTACTTGTAAAGCCGCTTCGACAGCATTGAAATCAACGGGATTCAGCATTGAAGGCGCGCCGATACGAACCAGATTATTGGTTTTCGGATCTATTTCAATATCGGAAACGGCAGGTACTTGTTTTACTAATACAACAATATTCATCTTCCAATCCTCCCTTATATATTTTCTTAGAGCAAATCTATCCTTTATGAGTATATAATATCATATTATTTTTTATATATCAACTAATAATAATTATTTTTTATATTAATTGAAAAATTTTTTCAATTGTTCTTTTGCTACTGCCGTGTTCTCTCCGGAGAATCGGCAAAAACACCTCGCCGATACAAAAAAACAGCCTTTACGGCTGTTTTTCTCAAAGTATTTTAGACAGAAATTCTTGCGTTCGCCCTTCTTTTGGATGAGAAAAAATATCATCCGGTTTTCCTTCTTCAAGAATCAATCCTTCGTCAATGAAGAGAACCCTGTCGGCAACTTCACGGGCAAAACCCATTTCATGCGTAACAATAGCCATTGCCATACCGTCTTTTGCCAAGGCCTTGATGACATCGAGAACCTCCCGCACCATCTCGGGATCCAACGCCGACGTAGGTTCATCAAAAAGCATGAATTTCGGTTTCATCGCCAAAGCCCGCGCAATGGCGACACGCTGCTGCTGCCCGCCGGACAAGGTATCGGGATACGCATCTTTTTTGTCTTCAAGTCCCACTTTTTCCAGCAGGCGCATCGCGGTCTCAGCCGCTTCCTTTTTATCAATATGCCGAGTCTTGATCGGAGAAAGCATGATATTTTCCAGAACCGTCATATGGGGAAACAGATTGAAACGCTGAAAAACCATGCCAACTTCCATGCGAATAGCATTAATGCTTTTCGCATCGCTCATGCTGATGCCGTCTACGGAAATCTCGCCGGAACTCGGCGCTTCCAAATAATTGATGCAGCGCAGGATCGTACTCTTACCGGACCCGGAAGGCCCGATAATAACGACGACCTCCTGATCATGGATCGTGAGATCAATCCCGTTCAGAACGTTATGGCTGCCGAAACTTTTTTTCAACCCTTTAATTTCTATCATCTGTCGCAAACCTCCGTTCTAAATAACTTACCAACTGCGCGATGCCCAACGTCATAATTAAATACAGGCAGGCTACGGTCATCCAAATCTCAAAAGATCCGTAGGTCTTGGCAATGATCAGCTGACCGCGCCGCGTCAATTCCTCAAAGCCGATGACGGAAACCATGGAGGTCTCTTTCGTCATGGAAATGAATTCATTGCCGAGGGGGGGAATCATATTTTTGAAGGCCTGCGGCAAAATAACGTACCGCATCGTCTGTCCCCAGGAAAGACCGAGAGACCGGCCTGCTTCCATCTGTCCTTTATTGACCGATTGAATGCCGGCGCGGAAAATTTCGGAAACATAGGCGCCGCTGTTAATGGAGCAGGCGGCAACAGCCGCCACCAAAGGATTGATACGCATGCCGAGTATCTGAGGTAACGCGAAATAAATGAGGAATATCTGCACCAGCATAGGCGTACCGCGAATAACGTTCACATAGCAGACGGCAAGAACCTTCAACAGTTTTATGTTGGATAAGCGGCAAACGCTGGTGATCAAACCCAAAATAAAGCCGATGCCGACGGCAATGGCCGTAATTTCGATCGTAACAGCCGCCCCTTGCAGCAGCAAGGGCAAAGAGTCCCAGATTAGAGAAAAATCAAAATGCATACTCGTAAACACTCCTTACATGATTATCGTCCCAGATCCAAAATCAACTCATACATGCGTTCATCAATGGCAAAATGGAGTTTTTCCGCCTCTTTATACGGCGTTGCCACAATACGGCCGTCGATCGTTCCGACAACGCAGTCATACAAACCGGCCAGCAGACTTTCTACGGCTACCTGCGCATAACGGCTGGCCATGATCGCGTCGTGCGCCGTCGGAGAGCCGCCGCGTTGCACATATCCCAAAACGGTCAGATTCGGCTCCAAATACGAATGTTTTTTAATATATTCAACGACATCGGAGCCTTTGGCCGCTCCTTCGGCAACGATAACGATACTGCTCATTTTCTTCATGCTGTGCGATTCATAAAGATGTCGGCACAACGCTTCCAGATCGACAGGATGTTCAGGAATCAAAACCGCCTCCGCTCCTGCCGCCATCCCGGCGTAAAGAGCGATAAAACCGGCGTGCCTGCCCATCACCTCAACAACGGCTACGCGTTCGTGAGAAAAAGCCGTATCGCGAATCTTATTGACCGACTGCAACACCGTATTGACCGCCGTGTCAAAGCCGAGCGTATATTCGGTCCCCATCATATCACAGTCAATCGTACCGGGAATGACGACCGTATGAATGCCGAGGCGGCTCAGTGCCTGTGCCCCGCGCAAAGAACCGTCGCCGCCGATGACGACAAGCGCATCAACTCCCTGTTCGCGCAAATACGCCGCCGCTTCCTCCTGTACCTCTTCCCGCAGAAATTCCAGACATCTTGCCGTACGCAGCATCGTACCGCCGCGATGAATGATTTCTCCCACATCACGTCTGCCCAACGTCTTCAACTGACGGCTCAGCAACCCTTCGTAGCCCCGAATCACGCCTTCGACGCTCAGCCCCTTGTGAATCGCATAACGCGTTACGCCGCGAATAGCCGCATTCATCCCCGGCGCATCGCCGCCACTCGTCAGCATAGCAATTTTACTAATCATCTTACTCATACTCCTTTTGCTTACGTTCAGCAAAGCTGACACCTTGCCGGTCAATTTCTTCAACAATGGTCTCTACAAGCTGCGACGCACCGCCCCGTGTCGTATCGACCACATAATCACAATACGAATAAATGTCTTCCCAAGACCGTATCATTTTTATGACAAATTCATGAAGATTGCCGTAATCCACGGTAGGGCGCTTGCCAATATGCCGTCCTACGCGTTCCTCCACACGATGCGGATCCGACTGCAGCGCAATAATATATCCATATCGGTGTAAAACTCTATAAGCTTCAATATTCATCGGGAAATTGCCGCCAAAAGAGATGATCGCTTCATGATACCGGCTGACTTGCTGCAGTATATTGAATTCTTTTTCCCGAAATGCTTTTTCTCCCTCATGCCGGTAAAAGTCGGAAATACTCATGCCTACGGACCGTTCTATTTTGCGATCCGTATCGACAAACTGCCAATTCAACCGTTGCGCCAGTTTACGTCCGATATGGCTTTTTCCGCTTCCCATCATGCCGACAAGAACAATATTACGTTTCATTCTGTCCCCCCTTGCGTACGTGCCAAATGATTATACGCAATATGTGCATATCATTATACCAAAAAAACGTTTAAATTAACATAAAAAAACAGTACTTTTTACACAATAAATTTATGTATAAACGTACTGTCCATTTTATTACATATGAAATTGACCGCCTATCGGCTCTCCACCTCCATGAGTGTATAAATAGTCCCTTCTCTTCTTTCCATCTTCTTTACGCGACACCGTATAAGAGGTGATGCCCCTTCCATACGGTTTAAAAAACAGATCGCATCGCCATATGCCCCTGTGAATTCCACCTCAACGCTTCTGTTTTGATCCGGCAGGGATTGTATGGAAAGAAGAAGCAGATGACAAGCCTTGCCGTTCGTATCGATTACCGTTTCCAGATCTGGCGGATCCTCTGCCGGACGGAACCGGTTATGCGTGTTACCGGGCGCCTGTTCCGACGCCGCCTGGTAACGCGCCGCGTTCTGCAGCGCCTCGTCCCAGGCGGCGCTCTTTGCATATAACTGACGGCAAACGACAATGAGTCCTGTCGTTATTAAAAACACGATAATTAGAACAATCAGGTGCCGTTTGGCCGAATCAGTTTTCATTTTTCCCCTCCGAAAACGTTTCTCCTTCCATAGAAAAGGAAATGTTGCCGTTCTTATCATTTGCCGTTTTGCGCAAGGCGATATTCGTCATTGCTTTCAACTGCCTGAGTTTCCCCTGCCATTCCGTCAACGCCTTCCGGTCCGGCGTCCGTCCTTCGATGAGAAGCTTTCCTTTATCCGCTTGTAACGACGTCACCGTTACGGAACTCGGCCTGGTCTCCGCCAAAGAGACCAGCAGTGCACTCCAATGAACGCCTCGGTCTGCATTTACTTTCCGGCTGTAGTCCAGCACCGTTTGAAGCGCCGCGTTCTGCTCCTCAATTTTTTGCTGATTTGGCCAAAAATACGCCTCATACACCTGTTTCTGTTTGCAAATTCTGCAATATAATACGCCATTCGCTGTCGCCAGCAGCAGCAAAGCGATGATCAACCCGTATAGGGAAAAGCTGTACAGATACCGTACCGCCTTTTTTTCCCATAAGCCGTTTTCCCGTTCCGTCAAATCGAAACGCATGGACGAATCTAAAGCTTTTCGAATAAGAAAGCGCCAAGATACGGAATTTCCCACTGCTTCATCACCTTTCCCACCGTCGTCTTTACTACGGCCTCCTGCCAGCGGCCATCCTTCTTCAGGACGGCTGTCGCCGACGGCATGTCATCTGTCGGCAGCAACGGCCTTTCTCCCTGCCATTCATACGCCTCGACAGCGCCGCTGTTAACGGCGAAGACATGACAACCATTGCCTTCCGGCAAATATACGGTCCCCTCGCAAGCGGAAAATATACGCGCCGCCAGTGTCGGCAAAATATCGATTTCTTCAAGTCCCGCCGTATACGCATTGGCACCTTCCGCAAGCATGCGAATTTCCGACAGCGGGTAGGCGCCGATAATCCAGCGGTAAGCGTCCTGACCCGATACCTTGCTGGCCCTGTAAATGTCGATTGCCAAATCTTCGCTCTGATCCAAAAGCGTATTATCCCAAAAAACGGACTCTTTCGCCTTTTTCTTGGACGCTGTCGGCAATATCGTTTGTTTATAAATCAGCTTGCCCCCGCCGACAACAATGCTGACCCTGTACTGTTGAAGACCGTATATTTCACTTAGTTCCCGGAACCCTTTTTCTCGTATGCCCGACGCCTGTCCTGTCCCGGCTCTGATCCGATGGGCGTCAAACAGGCAGGAGACGACGGAAAAACGCCAGTTCCTGATTCCCTTCAAAATATATACCGTGTCCTTCGAAAACCAAAGAACCGCTCTTCTATACAGTAACATAACCTGCCTCCTCAATAAGAGATGCGTGTAATCACTATCTGATCTCCTGCATCACCCTCACCGGGTCGGACCTGAAACCGAATCGAACAGGTTCTGGTCATACCGCTCAGCTTCATCGTACAGCTTGCCTGTGCAGTGCCTTCAAAAGTTGAATTGTGCACGCCCGTAACACAATGAACTTCCAAGTCGGCTGCCGTCGGAGCTGACGGATAAAACTTCCGGCCGTCTTTTTTCTCGCTGAGCGGCATAGCCCGACACGGCTGCGCCGACATTTCGTCCCAATACAAATGCAGAAGGTTCTCCGCATAATACGCCGCCGTCACCGTATCACAATAAGCCTCGGCCTCCTTCAGCTGATCCTGCGCCAATCTGGCGCTGCCCATGGCTATCATCAATACAGTCAGCCCCAAGGCCAAGACAAAGCAGGAGACAAAGCCGTTATTTTTCTTTTGCAGATCCATTAAACATCAACTCCGTAAGCGGCCGGACCGCAAGACGGCAAGGCCACGCCAGCCCGGTACTGCTTTCTTCAAGGATAAAGGAAATGTGAAGAAAGCCGCCTTTGTCCTTAAAAAAAGGCGCGTTGCCGAATGTTTTGACAGCGTATCGCCCCTGTTTCGAAATACCTGTATCACGACCGCTCAACGGCTGTTCTCCACCATTGCTGAGGAGTCGATAGACCGTGCCGTTATGCACGGAAAAACCGGATCGCTTGCCGGCGCTGTCAAGGAAGCGAATGCGTGCGTCCTGCGTTTCGATTTGTGAAGCAAAACGCAATTCCGTATATAAAGTCTCATCAATCAGAATTCCCTGCCGCATCAGGTCTTCCCTCACTTCATTGTCCTTATAGATCTTTACGACTGTTGTTCCCAGAAAAAGAAATGACGTGAACATCATGAAAAAAATAAGACACGAGAGCAGCATATCCAGTAAAACAAAACCATTTTGCTTCCTATCTTTCATTAATGAAACGTTCAAATTTTTTTGTCCTGCCATCAGGCATCTCCACCGTAAGACGATGACAACTGTACCGATGAGATACAACTGTTTTTTCCATCGTAAGAAGATATCTGTCGCCGCCGGCGTCATACATGGCCGGTATATGTTGACCGTTCTCTTCCAAATACAACCGCCCCAGCATGGCCGCTGTACGGATCCACTTCGCCTTGGTGACCATGTCAAGCGATGAATGAAGCAAAACGGCTGACGACAGAAAGATAAAGGACCCGAATACGGCCGCCAGGAGAACGTCGCTTAAGATGAAACCGTTTTTATTCAATCCGTATTCTGCCTGTCTGCGCGGCGATGATAATTTTGCGTTCATAGGCAGCATTTTTCTGACGCAAAATAATCTGCATATGCTTTCCCAACGGCTTTCCTTTATCATCAAATTCAAAATAACATTGCCTCCCTCCGTAACTGGCGACACACACGTTTTTCGGATATGACCGCTCCCTAACGGCCGCACCGTTATGAAGTACCGTATATCCGCCGCTGCGAAGGGAAATGATCCATCGGTCTCCGTAGCGCTTGCCGTTTCCCAAGGCATGTTCACGAATATGCTGCAACTCCATCACCGTTTCACGAGCCGCCAAATCGACTGCATGAGCCGCTCCGTATCTGCCGGCACGAGGAAGGGCAGAGGAAAGAAGCAGGAGCAGCACAGCGACGGCAACTAGCAACTCTGTCAACATGAATCCTCCGTTTTTCGTTCTTATATGCCTGTCCATTGTAGCCATTCCTTTCCCCAGAATAGGGAAAACCACCAGCCGACAATTAAAAAAGGCGCGAAGGGCAACATCTTCTTCCTGCACAACCAATACTGCGCCAACGCCGCCGGAAAAGCCGTCCAAAAAGCACAGAGAACGAGCACGCAGACGCCGCAACAGATGCAGCCCGGCAGGAGGGCCAAAAACAACTTCAGGTCGCCGCTGCCCATACCGCCGGGAAAGAAGACATACAACAACGTGAAGAACAACGCGGCGGCCAAGGATACGAGAGGATCCGGGCGAAACAAACCACCGGCCAAAGCGGCGACGTTGGCGGCGCCTAAAAGCAGTACCGGTAAATCGGGTATCCAAAAACAGGCGAGATCGGTACAAACAATGACCAGCGAAGCGGCAACTGCCGTCACAAACCAGACGGATACCGGCCATACCAGCATATTTTTTATCATCAAACTCTCCATTTATTTACTGCTTTATCTGTTCGCGTCGTGAATTATAGGTCACACCGTCAAAAGTACCGGAAACGGTACCGTCGGCGGCAATCGTATATTTCGAATTATCGGGAAGAACCGGTTCGAACTGCAAATAACTTTTGCCGTTGGCGTCCCTTTCGACCAACACGCTAATCGTCTTCGGATAGGTACCCTTTTCAAGTTCATAAAGAGCAGCGGCGTTATCAATCGTCCTGATATCGGCTTCTATTTTCGCCACTTTTGCCGTTTTGCCGGCTGTCGTAAACTTCGGCACCGCAATTGTTGCTAAAATCAAAATAATGCTGACGACAATAAGCATTTCCAATAAGGAAAAGCCGTTCCGTACCCGATACTGCCGAAAGGCAATTAAGTTCATCTTCTTATTCATCATTTCTACTCCTCTCCTTATTGCGAAAGTTCCGTCGTCATAGCCAACAACGGCAAAAGCAGACAAAGAACAACTATGCCGACAATAGTGCCGATAATAAGCAGCATGAGCGGCTCAAGCGCTTTCCCCGCCTTTACCGACAACGACTCCAGCCGCCAGGAATAATATGCGGCAATAGACTGCAAGATCGCTTCGTAATTCCCCGTCGATTCGGCAACACGCAGCATTGCACCTACATACGGCGTGTCAAAGGCGCAGATACGGACAGCTTCATTCAGGGAAAGGCCTCCTTCCAAATACTGGAGAGACCGATAAACGCGCTGCCGAAACCATGGGGCATCTACCGTATCTGCAGCCAGACGCATAGCCTCTGTAAGCGGAACCGTACCGCCCAGCTGCATAGCCAGTACCAAGGAAAAGCGCTGCCAGCACCAACTCAAATACAATTCTCGGGCTTTTTCACACTGACACAACGCCCCTTCTATTTTCCCTCGTCGGATTTCATTCCCGAAGCCGTACCAGATAGAAGCTGTGGCGGCGACCAAAAAAAGGACAAGGCCAATGCTGTTTTCTCTGATCAGCTCGCCGCCGCTTAACAAAAGCCGCGTTACTGCCGGCAACGGCGTCTGCATGTGAGAAAAAAGCGCTGCAAAAACAGGCAGAATATACAGGACGGCGCCGACAGATACGAAGCTCGTAACAACCAGCAAAAACAGCGGATAGATAAGGGCCTGTACTATCTTTTGCCGCGTTTTCCCGACTCTTTCATAATACGCACCTAAAAGCTGCAACGTTCCTTCCAATGTGCCGGCATATTCTCCGGCAGCCAGGATGCGGCACGCAGACGCCGGAAACAAGCCGGTCCCCTCCATCGCCGCTGAAAGCGTCATTCCCCGTTCCATTTTACTTACTCCCTCTTCCAACAAGGCCGCCGCCTTGTCCTTCCGCATCTCCCGACAAATAAGGCGCCAGCTTTCCGCTACGGGGAGCCCGGCCTGCAGCAACATCGCCAATTGTGAAAAAAAGAAGGCTAATCTTGCCGTGCTGAATTTGGGTGCTGAAGCGAAGCAAAAGAAAAAATATGCTCCTTCCCCTTCAATAGTTCGAATCTGCCATCCCCGTTTCGCCACAGCACTGTCGACATCTTCTTCGGACGGCGCGCTGATATGCATATGACGAAGCTTTCCTTCTCTGTCGACGACTTCAATCCGAAAGCGTCTCACAGCCGCCTCCCGCGTTGCAGCGCCTGCGCCATCGTCCGCATGCCGAATTGAGCGCCTGTCTGCATGACAGCCGGAAGCTGATACTCCTTGCCGCTGCGGATCAGCTGACTTACAGCCGGCGTGACCACAAGAATTTCGCAAAAAATGCGATATCCTTCCTCCTCTTGTTTTCCCTGTTGCGCCAATACGGCCTGTAAGATTAAGGCAAGACGGCAGCGAATATCCGCCTGACGCCCGGCCGGGCTCATGCCGACGACACGGCTGATAGCTTGCGGCGCCGACCGCGTATGAAGCGTGGAAAGGACAAGGTGTCCCGTCTCGGCGGCATGCAAAGCAGCCTCCATAGTTAAAAAATCACGAATTTCTCCGATCAGGATAATATCCGGATCCTGACGCAGCGATTGCTTGAGACCGTCTTCATAGGAAGAAAAATGCCGTCCGAATTCCCGTTGCGAAATGAGCGCTTCCTTACTTTGCAGTACATACTCAATCGGTTCTTCCAAGGTGATGATATGACATTTTCTCGCCTCATTGACAGCGGAAAGAATGCGCCAAATCGCCGTCGTCTTGCCGCTCCCCGTAGGACCGCATAATAAAATCAGCCCGTCTTTCAGCCTTCCCAGATCGTTCAGGAACGGCTGATCCTCATCAGGAGGCAAGTCCGCCAACGGATAGAGCAAACGAATGACAGCGTGTATGCCGGCCAGTTCACGGGAAATGTGTACGCAACAGCGAATCCCCCGATCCCAAGTGTAAGCTGCAGACGCAAACCCGGTTTCTTCCGCTTTCGGCCCCAGCGTATCGAGCCACGTTTGCAGCAAAGACGCTTCCACGGTAACGCCGCCTGCGTCTTCCAGAAGGTCGCCGCAACGAAACAACGGATCACGGCCTTCCTGCAAATGAATATCCGAAGCCTTCCGCGAAACGGCTTTCTCTATAATCCCGTTCAACTGTCTTCCCAGGTCATTCTGTACAGACCCGATCAATTTCGTCCGCATCGGTTAATCCTTTCTGCAACGCAGCTGCAGCCGCGTCATGAAAAAACAGCGCGCCGTCCTTTATTGCCGCCGCCGACAGGAGATCTTTGCCGGCACCGTTCCGCACGGCGGCTCTGACATGATATCGTACAGGCACGATTTCACAGAGGCAAAAGCGGCCGTAATAGCCGCACTGATGACAATGCGCACAGCCTGGGCCGCGGCTGCCGCCGCTGCGGCACTGCGGACAAAGACGGCGTGCCAACCGCTGCGCGGCAATGCCGCTGAGGGCATCTGCAACGAGATAAGCCTCAATCCCCATGTCCAACAGGCGCGTCACCGCGTCCAACGCGGAAGAAGCATGCAGCGTCGTTAACACTAAATGACCGGTCAACGATGCGCGAACGGCAATTTCCGCCGTTTCTCTGTCACGAATCTCGCCGATCACGAGAATATCCGGATCCTGACGCAGCAGCGCCCGCAGTCCATTATGAAACTCCACGCCGCCTTTGGCGTGAACTTGACTTTGACAGAAACCGTCCACCTTGTATTCCACAGGGTCTTCCAACGTTGCAATGCTTACAGTAGCCGCATCCAGCTCGTGCAGAATCGCATACAACGTAGTAGATTTGCCGCTTCCCGTCGGACCGCTGACGATGAACAAGCCGTGCTGAAGGCGAATGACCGATCTGATTTCTTTGATGACGCATTCCGTCAACCCGAGCTGGGTCAGCGTCAGGCTTGCCGAAACGGCGTCCAATATACGCAAGACCGCTTTTTCCCCACGTATCGTCGGCATCGTGCTGAGGCGCAAATCAAAACGCCTGCCGCAGTCTTCCCAGAAGAAGCGCCCGTCTTGAGGCAACCGCTTCATGGCAATATCCAAAGAAGCCAACACCTTCAGGCGTACTAACATGGCCTCCAGTTTATCACGCTGAATATAGCCCAGCGTCATCAGTACGCCGTCAATGCGCAAACGTATTCGCACCATATTATCCATAGGCTCAATGTGAACGTCACTGGCCCGGAAAGACACTGCTTTTTCAAGCAAGGCGTCAATCAACTCCCGCGCCGTTCCTTTTAAGTGCGGCAGGCCCTTATCCATATCCAAAACACGGCCTCCTTTCCTTTTTAAGGCAAGAATACCATGTAATTTCTGTTCAGCAGAAATTCTAATCAAATTTTAATCATCGGCGAAGCAATTTCCATTTAGTTTTAATGGAATTTTAATTTACCTTTAATTTACGCCCTTTTTCTGTCGTTGAAGCTATGCCGAAATATTTACCCCCTCTCATAATCTGATCATTTTTATTGTAAACTTTTTATTTTTATATAATTGTTAACATTGACACGGAATAAGTTACGTTCTATACTGTGAACATGTTTTTCGGCCGAACGATACTTTATTCAGCGAGGTGTTTTCATGCGTTGTTTTCATTCACTACAAACGGCAAGAGTTTCCGTTCTCTGCGCCCTCTTTACGGCGTTAATCGCCATCGGCGCCTTCATTCGGGTACCGCTGCCATATTGCCCTTTCACGCTGCAATTTTTCTTTACAACCTTAGCCGGCATGGTTCTCGGCAAACGCGGCGCAATTGCTACCGGAACATACGTTCTTCTCGGGTTCATCGGCTTACCGATCTTTACTGCCGGCGGTGGCCCCGCCTATGTGCTGCAACCTACTTTCGGCTATCTGCTCGGCTTTATCGGCGGCACGTGGCTGACAGGTTATCTGGTCGAAAAAGGCGTCAACTTGACCGGCACGTATCTGCTGGTTGCAGCGCTGTCCGGTCTGGCCGTCGTTTACAGTTGCGGCATTGCCTACGTATACTTCATCAATACCGTCTACCTGCAATCGCCGATTGGGCTCTGGCCGCTTTTTTTGTATTGTTTTCTCCTCGCCGTACCGGGCGATATTTGTCTCTCCCTGTTGGCGGCATTCTTTTATAAGCGCATCCGGCCCTTTGTCTCACTGCCGGCGAGAAGGGAGGGGGAAAAATGACAAAAGGCCTTTTTGTAACGGCAACAGGCACGGATGTCGGCAAGACCTATATAGCGGCACTCCTCAGTAAAACGCTGCGCCGCGGCGGCTACGCATGCGGCTACTACAAAGCGGCTGTCAGCGGTGCTCCGCAAAACGAAGACTGTGACGCCGACTACGTAAATAAGATGGCAAAAATCAATGATCCACCCGAATTCTTGCTGTCCTATCGCTATACACACGCCGTCTCGCCGCATCTGGCAGCCCGCTGGGAAGGAAACCAGCCGGAAAAAGAAGTGATCTGCCATGATTATGAAACGGCGAAACAGCGTCATGCATACCTTACCGTAGAAGGAAGCGGCGGAATCGTCTGCCCGATCCGCCATGACGGCAGTGCCGTCTATTACCTGACCGATATCATTTCCTGGTTTCGGCTGCCCTCCGTCATTGTCAGTTCATCCGGCTTAGGCAGCATCAACAGCGCCGTTTTAACGGCACATTATATGCGGGCCCTCCGGCTGCCCGTGAAAGGTTTTATCCTTAATCGTTACACCGATACCGCCATGGAAAGGGACAATGCCGAGATGATTGAAGAGCTGACGGCACTGCCCGTTTTGGCCACCGTCGCACCTGATGAAAAAACGCTGCCCCGCAGTGCCGGATTTTGGGCCAGCCTGTATGAATAGAGGTGTAAAATGAATACCGATATCTGGCAAGAAGACGATAAAAAATACATCTGGCATCCGGCAACACAGATGAAGGATGCGGAAAGTTTCGCCTTTCCCGTTATTGAGCGCGGCAAAGGCCCCTATCTGTACGACAGGGTCGGAAAAGAATATATTGATATTATCAGCTCATGGTGGTGCAATCTCCTCGGCCATTGCAATGCAGAAATCAACGCTGCCGTAAAAAAGCAGCTCGACACACTGGAGCACGTGATCTTCGCTTCTTTTACCCATCGTCCGGCCATTTCTCTTTGCCGCGAATTGACGCCGTTATTGCCGCCGGGATTGCAGCGCTACAATTTCTGCGACAACGGCTCGTCCGCCGTTGAATGCGCCCTAAAAATGGCTTTTCAATATCACTGCCAAACGGGGCATCCCGAACGGCAACGATTCATGTGCCTTGCCGGGTCGTATCACGGCGAAACCATCGGCGCACTGGCCGTCGGCAGCATGGATCTCTACGCCCGATTATACCGACCGTTGCTGACCGAAGCGATTCACATCGACGGTCTCGATTGTTATCGCTGCCCTTACGGAGAACAACGTGACAGTTGTAACTGTGCCTGCATCGAACATGCCGAAGCGGCCTTCGCCCGTTACGGAAACGTAACGGCAGCACTGATCATCGAACCGCTACTGCAAGGCGCCGCCGGTATGCGCATATATCCACCGGCCTACATAACGAAGCTCCGCCGTTTGTGCGATGCTTACGGCGTACTCCTCATTGATGACGAAATCGCCGCCGGCTTCGGCCGTACAGGCACATACTTCGCCATCGAACAGAGCCGGGTCAGTCCGGACATCCTCTGTACCTCAAAAGGCTTGACAGGCGGTTATCTGCCCATGTCGCTGACGATTACGACAGAAGCCGTTTACCGCGCCTTTTACGACGATTACGAAACGCATAAGGCTTTTGTCCACAGTCACACCTATGCCGGCAATCCGCTGGGCTGCACGGCGGCAACGACAGTTTTGCGCATCCTGCAGCGAGATGCCGTTCTGGAAACGGCCAGCGCAACGGGAACGTATTTGCACGCGCAACTGCAAGCGTCACTGGGAAATCACAGTCACATCGGCGAAATCCGCCATATCGCGCTGATCAACGCCTTGGAAATTGTCGCTTCCAAAGACGAAAAGAAACCGTATCCCCCATCACGGCGAATCGGTTTTCAAATTGCCCGGCAGGCCATGAAAAGAGGCCTGCTCCTTCGTCCCATTGGCGACGTGATCTATTTCAACCCGCCCTTGAATATCGACCGGACCACGCTGGACCAGGCCGTTGCCATCTGTACGGACGCAGTTCACGCCGTTTTGGGATATCGCTGACCGACAGAATCTGCACCTGTCTTCACCATAGATTCGCAGCGGCAACGGCATGCAATTGAAAAAAGTCCTGCACGTAACGATGTATACAATCGCACGTGCAGGACTTTTTTTTCGATTATTATTATAAACTGTTGTCAAACGACACCTGCTCAGATACATCATCGTACGTAATCAATTCCGCATAACGCATCCAGCCGATGATCAGATCCATTTGTTTTTCCGCATTTTCATCGCCGATGGATGCGGCCAATTGTTCCTGAAAATAATCAATATCCATCTTCTGATCCGTATCATTTTCTATTTTTTGAGCCATTTCGTGAATAAAGGCGACATTGTCCAGAATATGCTGTTTAAATAATGCTTTGCGCTCCAACACGCTGGCTTCGGCAAAAATTTTGCCGTCTTCAGTCAAGGCGATATCCCCTTCCGTAACGGCAGAAAAGCGTAATAAATTGGAAAACTCCACCAACGGAAAAAAGTCCTTAATATCCATAATAAACCGATCAGCCAACTTATAGAGATCGGTTTTTTCTCCCGAATCGGCCAATAATTCCAAAAATCCGGTCAAAGCACTAGCCGTCACATTCGGCAATAACACCGGTTCGCGGCGCTGTTGCCTGCCGCCGTCGGCAGCGCCGAAGACGCCGCTCGCCGCATCTCCGTTTCCGACAGTTTCCGGATTTGTCATAAGTGAATAGATTTTATCAACATATGTCAAAAATTCCGTTGACTTTCGTTCACGCCACCGCGGTAGCAAAATCGGTAAATTCGTCCGCACCGTAGCCGGCCGAGTAGAAAGGATAACGGCTCTGTCCGCCATGTATACGGCTTCTTCAATGCCGTGCGTAACCAGGATAATCGCCTTTGTAGGAATCTTTTTTTCCAGCCACAGATCCAACAAGTCACGACGCAGGTTCTCGGCCGTAAGAATATCCAAGGCCGAAAACGCTTCATCCATCAACAGGATATCCGGCTCGCTGACCAGGGCCCGCCCAATGCCGACACGCTGTCGCATACCGCCGGACAGCTCTTTCGGAAACGCGCTTTCAAAACCGTCTAAGCCGACAACGTCCAAAATATTCATCGAACGTTCTAATTTCTCTTTTTCCGACATCTCCTTGCCTTCCAGACCCAGCATGACATTATCCAAAATAGTCAGCCAGGGGAATAAGGCAAACGATTGGAACACCATGGCAATCCCCGGATTGACGCCGATAATCGGCTTCCCCAAATAGGATACCGTCCCCTGCGAAGGCGTGATCAGGCCGGCAATAATCCGCAGCAAAGTCGACTTACCTGCTCCTGATGGCCCCAAAATCGCTACAAACTCCCCTTCGTTGAAGGAAAGGTTGATATCTTTCAAAATCGTTACCGCTTCTCTTCCTTTGATTCGGAACGATTGATTCACTTTCTCTAAGCTAAGGAGCTGTTTCATCGTAAGTAACCTCTTATTCTATGTGGAATTGACTTTCGGCAAGATCATATAATTTCTGCCAAATCAGCCTGTTGGCCATAATGACGAACAGACACATAATCATGATGCCGATAATGATCTGCGGCCAATTACCGGCTGTCGTCGCCTGACTTACATAGGCTCCCAGGCCCTGCGCAATCAGCGGCTGATCTTTCCAGATGACGATTTCGGAAATGATACTGGCATTCCAAGCTCCGCCGGAAGCGGTAATCAGCCCGGTAAGCAAATGCGGAAAAATACTCGGTAAAATAACATAGCGCCATCTCCGCCATCCCGTTATATGAAAAACGGCGGCCGCTTCCAGTAAATCGTTAGGAATACTCATGGCTCCTGCAATAACATTAAAAAGGATATACCATTGCGTCCCCAGCATCATCAAAAAAACGGAGCCGAACTCGAAATCCAGATGATACTTCAAGAAAATAATTGTCACAAAGGGAAAAATCATGTTTGCCGGAAAAGCGGAAATGATCTGAATCACAGGTTGCATTTTTTCCGACAGATTAGGTCTCAAGCCGATGGCAACGCCCAGAGGAAGTGTCCAAAGCAAGCCGATGGTCAAGGCCGCCAACACTCGCAGCAGCGTATATAGACCCAAAACAACCGCGTTTTCTATATCTCCCACTTTGATCTCACTGATATTCGACAAGGTGCTCTGCAAGAGGGGAAACAGAAAATAGACGGCAGCCAAAAGGAGAACTCCTTTTATAACCCCATCGACGACATGCTTTTTTTTATCTCTTGCCAAACGCTGCTGAAAAGAAGCGACGGCGTCGGCAAAAAAGTTGATTGCCTTATTGACCGCACGGCAGGGAAAAAGGATGATGTTCTTCACCAGACAGTTCATCAGCCAAGAACGCTGCAGCGCTTCATAAAGCCAGGAAGAAGGCTGCTGTCCGCTCTCGGACAGTTCAATCTTAAACTTCCGGCTCCAGACGACAAGGGGCCGCCAAAACAGCTGATCAATGAGAACGATCAGTATGAACATCGTAATAACGGCGTAAAACATAGCCGTAAAATCGCCTTCCGTCGTGGCAACGGCCAAATAGGTACCGACGCCGGGAAGCTGAATATTTTGACCCATGACACTGATCGCTTCACTGGCAGCTAAAAAAAACCAGGCACCGCCGAAGGACATCATTCCGTTCCAAACGAGGCCGATGGCGGAGACCGGCGCATCGAGATGTAAAAACCGCTGCCAGCCGTTCATGTGCAGCACGTCCGCCGCTTCCTGCAAATCGCCCGGTTCCGCAAGAATCGATTGGTAGACGCTGAAAGTCATATTCCAAGCCATACTCGTGAAAATAGCGAAAATGGAAGCAATTTCGACGCCGGTCAACCGATGCGGAAAAAGATTGATAAACATGAGTATTGTCGCCGACAAAAAGCCCAGGACAGGAATGGACTGCAAAATATCCAGCAGCGGAATCATGATCCGGCGCGCCGTAGGATTTTTTGCGGCGATATATCCGTACAACAAAGAAAAGAGCAGGGAAAAAAAGAAGGCAATAAAAATGCGCAGCGCAGACCGTCCGGCATAATAGGGTAAATAGAGCGGATCCAACGTGATCCGCGGTTCATCTGTCAGCGAAAAAGGCACCGTCATTCCCCTGCTCAGATAGTATACGCCGTAAAAGAGCAGAAACGTTGCCAGAAACAAAAAAACGTCAATAATCACTGTATATTTTTCTTTATCTGAAAAAACAGCCATATCCTTACCCTCAGTCAAAAATATCGTCAAAGTTCGTATTCACTTGTACTATATATCATAAAAGGATTACAAAGGTCAAGCTGTCGCCGACAATCGTTCTGTAAAAAAATGTAAATTTATTTTTCCCCATTGTCTTTTGTTGAAAAGAGTGGCATAATCAATCAGCATCAATTGAAAACATCTTTCTCATGATTCAGGAAAGGATCCTATATGCTCAAAAATCTTCACCGCATCTTAATCGGTCGCCCCTTATCATCAGCTGATTTAAAAGGCGAGGCGTTGCCTAAATGGAAGGCACTGCCCATTTTCTCTTCCGACGCCCTTTCATCCGTCGGCTACGGGCCGGAACAGATCGCTATCATTCTGGCCGCCGCCTCGCTGTACGCCTATTTCAGCTGGATCGTCATTGCCATAACGATCTTACTGGCCGTCGTGGCAACGTCGTACTCCCAGGTTATCAAAGTCCATCCCGAAGGAGGCGGCTCCTATGCCGTCGCCAAGGAATATTTAGGCCGGACACCGGCGCTCATAGCCGGCGCCGCCCTGTTGGCCGACTATACGCTGACGGTGGCCGTATCCGTTTCGTCGGGAACGGCCGCTTTCGTGAGCGCCTTCCCCGCTTTACTTCCCTATGCGATGGCCATCAATCTGTTTGTCCTCTTCTGTCTCCTCATGCTCATCAATTTGCGCGGCGTTCGGGAATCATCTACCGTCTTCGTCTGGCCCACCTACGCCTTCGTCTTCGGCATGCTGGTCCTGATCGGCTGCGGTCTGTATCAACTCTCCTCCGGTGCCGCCGTGCCCGCCACTGTCGAATCGGTAACGCCGGCCATAAGCAACGTGACGATATTTTATTTGCTCCATGCTTTTGCCAACGGCTGCAGTTCCATGACAGGCGTCGAAGCCATTTCCAACGGCGTCAGCGTTTTCAAAAAGCCGCAGGATACAAACGCCATAAAAACGACCGTATATATGGCCGTTTTACTGGGGATCATGCTTCTTGGCATATCGTATCTGACCCTTACCCACCATCTGCTGCCGATGGAAAATACTACCTTGCTGTCCACGTTGGCTAAGAGCATTTTCGGACAAACTATCTTTTATTATTTCATCCAAATCGCCACCATGCTGATTCTCTACCTGGCTGCCAACACCTCTTACAACGGACTCCCGCCACTTCTGTCGTTAATGGCCGATGACGGCTATGTTCCCCGTTATCTGCGCAACCGAGGCGACCGGCTCAGCTATGACAACAGCATTATCTTCCTGACAATCGCCGCAGCCGCACTGCTCTACCTGTTTCACGGTAACGTCGATCACTTGATTTCTTTATATGCGCTCGGCGTCTTCATCTCCTTCACAATCGCCCAGTTGGGGCTGGTAGTTCACCGCTTTAAAACGAGGACCAAAGGCTGGCAGCTAGGTGCATTGATTAACGCCTTCGGCGCTTCCATCACCTTCACTGTTATTGTGATCATCATTTTGACCAAGTTTTTATACGGCGCCTGGATCATCATGGTTTTCATTCCTTTCGCCGTATACATTTTCACGAAAATCCGCAGTCATTATGACGACGTGAAAGCGCAACTATTGTTGACAGACGCCGAATACGCAGAAGTAAAAGAAAAGGAGCTGGGCAAAAACTATATCATCATCCCCCTGGACTCTCCGACACGAACGATCGTAAGAACATTGCGCTATGCCAAAATAATCGACAACGGCAACCACCATATCAGCGCCGTTCACATCAATACGAATGAAGAATACGCGGCAAGAGTCAAACAAGTATGGCACGATCTGGAACCCGATCTGCCCCTGACCCTTATCGCCAGCTGACCGTACCGTTGCTGACATATATTCGCCGGCTGCAAAGCAATATCGGCCCGAACGATGTTATTACCATCGTCATTCCCGAATTTGAAACCAAAAAAATGTGGCATATGCTTTTGCACAATCAAAGCGGCATGCTTTTGCGGCTGCGGCTGCTGCGGGAAAAAAACATCATTATTACGACGGTGCCGCTGATGCTGAAATAAGGACACGCCAAGCTGTACAACCTGCGACGCTCCCGGCATAAAGCGGCGCCGCCGGCAAGCCCGGCCCTGTCGGAATACGGCGTAGCCGAATTATGCCGCAGAAACCGCGTCCTGTACGCTCTATCAACACCGTCCCTTCTGCCAAACACGGCCCCGCCCGGGAAGACAAGATCATCTTCCGGGCGGAGCCGTGTGTTACGGAACAACAGTTCAACGCTGCAACCGAATTTTATCGCTTCCGTCAATAGTGACACCTTCATGGGCAAGAAGCCATTTTTTCTTTTCCAGGCCGCCGGCGTAGCCGGTCAGAAACCCTGTCGTTCCGACAACGCGATGACACGGTATGATAATGGAAATCGGATTATGACCGATTGCATTGCCGACGGCCTGCGCCGCCATCCGTTCTTTCCCCAACAACTTCGCCGCCGCCAACGCCAACGACTGATACGTACGCACTTCCCCGTAAGGAATCGAACAAAGCAGCTTCCATACGGTTTTTCTGAACAGACTTCCCTGCAAATGCAGCGGCAACCCGTCCAAAGACGGGTTCTCTCCGGCAAAATAAGCGTCCAGCCAACGCCTTGCCTGCAATAAAACAGCGTTGCTTTCATAACGGACTGCTTCCAGATCAACGGTGCCGCCTTCGTATTTCTGCCCGATAAACCAAAGTCCCGTTAAGGCCTCGGCATCGGCAACGAGCCGTATATCTCCCAAGGGCGAAGAATAAATCGAACCGACGTGGGAAAAAACATCAGTTTTTTTTGTCTTCATCGTTTACCCCTTCCTTCTTTTCACCTTGTTCATCTTTATGTACTTCTTCCTTAAATTCCCGCAGGCTTGTTCCCAACGCCTTACCTAAGCCGCTGACCTTCTTGCCGCCGACGAGTACCAGGACAATGACTAAAATAACGACCAATTCCTGTAATCCCAAATGCATCGTATCCCTCCTTCACTATTATTTACCGTTAGTATACACCTGCAAGACCGGTCAACGTCAAGTATTCCCGTCCTTCCTTATCGTCTCTTTTCTATGCTTCCCCGGCTATTTGTGATAGTATAATAGCATAACAAATCTCATGCGAGGAGTCCTGCCCATGTTTACAATCGGCCTTTCACAATTTGATATTAAAGCCGCAGATCCGCGCGCCAACACGGCACGTATGAAAGCGGACATCGGTAAGGCGAAAGCGGCAAACTGCGATATATTGATTTTTCCCGAGTTGTCTATTCCCGGCTATTTTATCGGTGACATTTGGGACCAACCCGACTTCATCGACGAATGTGTCGCTTTCGGTAAAGAAATCCAGTCATTATCCGAAGGAATCACTCTTATTTTCGGCAACGTCGCCAAAGAAGAAGGACGCGTCAATCTTGACGGACGCCTGCGTAAATACAATGCGATGTTCATTGCCAGAGACGGAAAATTGATTTCTCCCGGCCGCTCGCCATATCCTTTTTATATCAAGACGCTCTTGCCGAATTATCGTGAATTCAGCGATATCCGATATTTCACTTCGCTGATGGAAGTAGCCCAGGAGCGTCATGCTTTCCCGGAAGACTTCCTTTCGCCTGTACAGCTTTCTTTCGGCGACAAGGGTACACTCTGCATCGGTCCGCTCATTTGCGAAGACAGTTGGGATGAAAATTACCCGTTCAAGCCGATGGCTTACTTGGGCGAAATGTATGATATTGATTTATTTGTCAATATTTCCAATTCGCCCTTCACCTTAGGCAAAACGGACCGTCGCCATCGCCTTTTCGGCAATGCCATCGGCAGCCTTCACCGTCCTGCAGTCTACGTCAATTGTACGGGCATTCAAAACAACGGGAAAAATATTTATACCTTTGACGGCTCCTCCGGAGCCTACAACGGCGACGGCAGTCTTCATTACCAGTGCGACAGCTTTACGGAGGAGTTGGCTGTCGTGCAGTTTGACAAGGCGACGGGCCGATTCGCGTCTGCCGCCAAAACGGCGCCGCCAAAAGGCGAAACGGCTGAATTGTACGACAGTTTACACTTTGCCTTGTCTTCCTTTCTTCGCGATCTCGGTCTGAAAAAAGTCGTCATCGGCGTCTCCGGCGGTATCGATTCCGCTGTCAACGCCGCTTTATACGCTTCCGTCCTGCCGCCTGAAAACATCTTGCTGATTAATATGCCGAGCTGTTATAATTCGGCGACAACCAAGGGACTGGCTAAAGAATTGGCTGATAACATAGGCTGTCTTTACACGGTTATCCCCGTTCAGGAAAGCCTGGAATTGTCACGGCAACAATTTGCCGAAGCGGCTCTGTACCAAAGCGGTAAAAAACGGGGCCATCTGGAGCTGACAAGTTTCATCGAAGAAAACATACAGGCTCGCGACCGCTCCAGTCGTATTCTTGCGGCTGCTGCTGCGGCCTTCGGCGGCGTTTTCACCTGCAATGCCAACAAAGCGGAATCTGCCGTCGGCTACGCTACACTTTACGGTGACAGCGCCGGTTTTCTCGCGGCCACAGCCGATTTGTGGAAGCACCAGGTATACGACTTGGCGCGCTATCTGAATCAAGCCGTCTTCAGACGTGAAGTGGTTCCGCAAGGCAGCATCGATATCATTCCCAGCGCCGAACTGTCTGCCAACCAGAATATTGACAAGGGACAAGGCGACCCGTTGATTTATCCCTACCACGATTATCTCTTCGCAGCCTTTATCGAACGCTGGCAGCGGGCTACACCGCAGTCTATTCTGGAATGGTATGCTGCCGGAACATTGGAAGACCATATCGGCTGCCCGCTTAAGGTTGCTGCTATTTTCCCCACTGCCGCTTCTTTTATTGCCGATCTGGAAAAATGGTGGAATCTGATTGCCGGCTTTGCCGTCGCCAAACGGATCCAGGCGCCGCCGCTTCTCGCCGTCAGCCGCCGCTCCTTCGGCAACGATTTGCGCGAATCGCAGGTAAAGCCGTACTATTCGACAGCATATCTGGCACTGAAAGAAAAACTGCTCCGACAGTAACTACACACGCTTCCGACAAAAAAGGACGCACAGCAAAAGCTGTGTGTCCTTTTCTTATACAACTGCCTGCTTATTCGCGGAAGCGGCCAGTTGCCGTTTCTTTTCTCTTCGATCGGCGGCCGACCTGTTCAACAATAATGAACAGCATCGGTATCAAAAACAGTCCCAGAACAGTCGCCATCGACGTCCCGAAAACGACGGTAACCCCCATTGTCGTTCGCGAGGCTGCGCCGGCTCCGGTGGCAAGAGCCAACGGAACACAACCGACAACAAAAGCCAAGGAAGTCATAATAATCGGACGAAGCCGTATCTTCGCCGCTTCGATAGCTGCCGAAACGACATCCATACCGCGTTCGTCGACCCGCACTTTCGCGTATTCGACAATCAGTATTGCATTCTTTGCCGCCAAACCGATGACGGCAAGCATACCGATCTGGAAGTAAATGTTATTCTGCTGGTTCAGCAAATACGTGAACAGCGTCGCGCCGAACAAGCCCGTAGGCACGCTGAAGAGTACGGCAAAGGGTACTTTCCAGCTTTCGTATAGCGCCGCCAACACCAGAAATACAAAGAGCAAGGCCAGGACAAAGACGTAGATAGTCTTATTTCCCGCTTCAATTTCTTCACGGCTCATACCGGACCATTCGTACGCATAGCCTTCGCCTAAAGTATCTTTGGCGACTTCCGCCAACGCGGTCAGCGCATCGCCGGAGCTGTATCCCGTTGCCGGCGAGCCTTGCACCTTGATGGACGGATAATCATTGAAACGCGTAATAATCGACGCGGACCCGATCAGCTTCGGCTGCACGAAATTGTCGACGGAAATCAGCTGATTATCGGAATTGCGTACGTACAAATAACGGTTGTCATTCAGGTTTTGCCGATACTCCGGCTTCGCCTGTACCATGACCTTGAAGTTTCTCCCGAAAATCGTAAAATCATTGATCTGGTAAGATCCGTAATACGTTTGCAGTATTGTATACAAATCACTTAGCGACACCTTTTCGCGAGCCGCTTTGTCGCGGTCAATATCAAGCTGATAGCCCGGCGTATCATTAGTAAAAGCCGTATAAACGGAACCGATTTCCGGCCGTTTGCGGGCAGCGCCGATAAATTTTTTCGTCACGTCCATCAATTCATTCGTCGAATGACCGCCACGATTCTCGATCTGTATCGTAAATCCGGAGGAAGTCCCCATGCCGTCAATCGGCGGCGGATTCATGGCGACAACCGTAGCCTGCGGCAACCGGTTGCCGAAACCCATAATCTTGCCGACCAGCGTATCGACGGAAAGAGCCGCGCCGGAACGCTGCGACCAGTCATCGAGCGTAATAAAGGTAACGCCGCCGTTCGTCTTAGTACTGCCCGCCAGCAGACTGAACCCGACAACCTGCATAACGTCCTTGACCCCCGGTTGTTGCTGCAGCCAGGCGCCGATCTGATTCATCGTCTTTTCCGTCTCAGCCTGCGTCGTTCCTTCCGGGAGCGTCGTATTTACCATAGCGAACCCGTTATCTTCAGAAGGCACGAAGCTCGTCGGAATAACGGTAAAAAGTCCTGCCGTAATCACACTGATGACAACCAGGAAGGCGACGCATCCTTTCAAATGGAGCTGCAAATGGGCCAAACGGATACCGTACCAGTTGACCAGGCTGTCAAATTTTTCATTAAAGATCTGAAAGAATCGGAAAAGGCCTTTCGCATTTTCCGTCGGTTTATGAACGCGAAGAACGGTCGCACAAAGAGCGGGTGTCAAGGTCAACGCGATAAAAGCGGAGATCATGACGGAAACGGCTATCGTCAAGGCGAACTGCTTATATAGAACACCGCTCATACCGCTCAGGAAAGATACGGGAATGAAAACGGCTGAAAGAACGCAGGCAACGCCGATAACCGGATTTTGCACATTTTCCATCGCAATCAGCGTCGCCTCTTTCGGCGTCTTCTTGTTGTATTTGATCTCATATTCCACGGCTTCAATAACGACAATGGCGTCATCGACAAGCAGTCCGATGGACAGCACCATGGCAAATAAGGTCAAGGTGTTAATCGAAAACTCAAGCGCCTTGAACGCCGCAAAGGTACCCAACAGCGATACGGGAACGGCAATCAGCGGAATCAGCGTCGATCTGCCGCTTTGGAGAAACAGGTATACGATAAGCGCAACCAGGAGCAGCGCTTCGACAAAAGTTTGAATAACTTCTTCAATGGAAGCTCGAACAAATTGCGTACTGTCATACACCACGAGATAATCCATATCCGTCGGAAAAGACTTTTTAGCCTTTTCCAGTACGGCGCGGACACCGCTGACACTTTGCATGGCATTGGCGTCAGACGTCAAGCTGACCATAAAGGTCGCACTCGGATTCCCTTTATAGCTGCCGAAAACGTCGTAACTCTTTGAGCCCAGTTCAACATCGGCAACATCGCCGACACGGACCATACTGCCGTCGGAATTGGTGCGAATAATGACTTTCTTGAATTCGTCGGCACTTTCCAGGCGGCCGTCTGCACGCAGCGTATATTGGAAATTCTGATCGGACACGTACGGACGCGCGCCGATAGTACCGACGGCGGCCTGCGTATTTTGACTTTTAATGGCGCTGATAACATCGGTCGGCGTCACTTTCAGGACACTCATCTTTAACGGATCCATCCAGATACGCATGGCATAATCGGCGCCGAATTCCTGTACACTGCCGATGCCCGAAACAGATTTCATTTCGTCCATAAAGTACTGTGTCGCATAGTTCTTCATAAACGTCTGATCATAGGTCCCGTTAGGCGAGATCAGCGAAAAAACCATGGCCATAGAACTTGATGACTTTTGCACCGTTACCCCCGTCGCCGTTACTTCAGACGGCAACGTCGAAGAAATCTGGCTGACGCGGTTCTGGGTGTTAACCGTGTCCATATCGTCATTTGAGCCGGTTTCAAACTGTGCCGTCATGGAATAGACGCCGCTGTCATTACTGCTGCTTTCCATGCTGACCAGATTATCGACGCCTGTCATCTGCCGTTCAATGACACTGGCAACCGTCGTGCCGACAACCTCCGCATTCGCTCCGACATAGGACGCCGATATCCGCACCTGCGGCGGCGTAACCTTCGGATATTTTGCAATAGGCAGCGTAAACATCGCCAAAAGTCCGATAACGGAGATCATCAAGGAAATGACGATGGCGAAAATCGGCCTGTTGATAAACAATTTAGATAACACTTTTTTGCCCCCTATTTAGACTGACTGTCCGTCGTTCCGTTTACGATATCCGCCTTTGTCAGCAAATGCTGCTCCAACGTTGCCCCGTTCGCCTTCTGGAACCCGTCGACAATGATCAGGTCGCCGTCCGAAAGCCCGGAGGTGACGATCCAGAACTTACCGACCTGCGCGCCTACTTTCACTTCCTTGTTCTGGGCTTCTCCGTTTTCATTAATAACGGAAACGAAGTATTTGCCCAGCGTTTGCTGCACAGCGCGCTGTGGCACAGAAATAGCTTTCTGCTGCACCTGCGTATCGGAAATAACAGTAGCATACATTCCCGGTAAAAGCAGATTTTCCGGATTATCAAAGACGGCCTTCACGACAATAGAACCGGAATTGCCGTCCATCCCGTGATTGACTTGCGTCACATGGCCTTCATAGGCATAAACGGAGCCGTCGCTGAGACGGAGCTTCAAATGATCGCCCCAGCTTCCCGACGCGGACGGCATTTTTTTTACCATATCCAAATATTCGGCTTCGCTGATCGTAAACTCCACAAAGACGGGATTCGTCGTCGAAATGGTCACCAATGCCGTCGAGCCGGCAGTCGCAAAAGTTCCGACGGGAACATCGTCAACATTCAATTTACCGGAAAAAGGCGCATAAACAATCGTGTCGTCGACATTATCCTGCGCCGCCTGAACTTGTGCCGCCTGTGCTTCCACGGCGGCGGCCTGCTGATTGGTAGCCGCCTCCTGGTCCGTTACGGTCTGCGCCGAAACAGCATCCTGCGAAGCCAGCGTCTGATACCGTCTGAGATTCAGTTCCTGATTAGCCAGGTTGGCAGCCGCCTGTGCCTGACTTGCCTTAGCTGCCGCCAAAGCGGCGTCATACGTACGGCTGTCCAGACGGAAAAGCGGCTGCCCCTGGCTGACATCCTGGCCGCCTTGTACGAACTTTTCGACAACACGCCCCGATATTTTCGGCTGTACCGGCACCTTGTCCGTCGCCGCCACAATGCCGCTGTACTCGGCCTTCACCGGTGTATCTTCGGCAGCTACTTTATACGTATTGACGGCTACCGCCTGCTGCTGCATTCCCTTGGTAGCGCCGCAGCCGGCCAAAAGAGCCGCCACGGTGAATGCCGCCACGCCTGCCGTTACAATCCTATGCTTCTGTATCATTTGTTATTTGCCCCCTGTCTCTTGATCCCATATAAAATGATGCGGATGCATTCTTCCATATATTCGGGATACGAGTAATCTCTTTCTGTCGCATGGAGATGATCTTAAAATGTCATTTACAGCTCCTTGCAGCATGTGCATCAGTAACGGCGTATGAAAATGACGGAACGCGTCGCTCTCCTGCGCCACTTCAAAAAAACGCTGCAGCAGTTGCCAATCCCGCCGGGAACGGGCAAGCAGTTCGGAGCGGACATCCGGCATTTTAGCCAGCAAGGCGTTCATTTCACGGACAGTCATTACCGCCACCCGAGGCGATTTGACCTGAAAATAACCGATCAATTTCTCTTCGGCCGAGATATTCGGGTTCTCAAGAATTTGCAGATGCTGTTCATACAGTTCATCTTGCACCGATATAAAAGCGGCACGAACGATTTCCTGTTTTGATGAAAAATGCTCATATAAAGTCCGTTTACTGATGTGGAGATTTTTTGCCAAATCGTCCATATGGAAATCGGCGCCGTATTTACTTATCTCATGCAAAGCTGCCTGCAAAATATCCTTGCTGATATCTTTCGCCATAATGCCACCTAACGTTATCCTTGTGCCGAGCGAAACTGAAAAAGAAAACTCAGTACCATCCTTTAGTTTAATATGGATACGCCTATAAGTCAATAGCGCGGCCTGACTCTAACACCTCTTCATCTTCTGCGTTCGTCACTTGACGCAGCCGGACTGCCCCATTCCCATAAACGAGGACAAATCGATTCATTCGGGTAAACGAACTTTCAAAATGGCCTTGCGAACCGTCGCACCGGTCCCGACAGGACTGCAAAGGCAACGATGCCCGTCTGTCGGGAAAAAGACGGCAATCGTTTTCTTCGGGACCATGGAAATGACCAGATCATCGGCAACAGGCGGTTCGTAAAACCGGGCGTCGGCACCGCTGCGCTCCTCCGTAACGGGACCGGCGTCGCTGATCGGCTGATACCCGATGTTTTCCGTACCCTCCAACAGCAACTGGATATCGACATAGCGGCAATGGGCTTCCATCTTTCGCCGCACTGCCGGAGCCGTTTCCGCCTCGTCAATATTCAGATAATTGCCGTCAGGCAATTCATGGCGGCCTACAGGCAGCGCCAGGAGATCTTGCCCTGCCAAATACGTGATCCAAGGAACGATGAATGACGGCAATGTCCTGCATTCTTCCCGCCATTGCGCCAGATTTCCGATATACATGATACCCTCTCCTTCTCATGCCGGCTTTATCCAACGGATACCGCAGCGGCTATACTGTAGCATTAAATTTCCAGAAACCCGCTTTCCCGCCGACATGGGCGGCATCGGCATCTGCCGGTTGCAATGTCGCGGCGCCTCCGGCAAACCGATTCATGAAAACCGGGAAGCCAGTGAACCGAAGTCTATAGGATAACCGGCATGAATATCCGCGGCTTTTCCGTTTGCTTGATCAAACAGAAGACCGATGATAGCCGTATTTTCCAAAAAGCGCCTTGTCAAATCGCTGCCGAAAAGCTTTTCTATTTATATGACGCCGAACAGATACGAAGTCATCGCCATTGATCCGAGCTCACAATAATCGTTGAACACCGTCACGTTTTCATTGCCGTCCAGGGCTCCCAGAACAGTCAGAAGGGGATTAAAATGATCCGGAGTCGGTACGGCCAAGTGTTGCTGATCCAGCTTTTTGTAATTGATAACGGCAGTGTAATCGTGTTGCAAAACGGCCTGTTTGATCTGATCGTTAAAAGTCTCCGCCCACGTATACCCTCCTGTCATATCCCAATCCGTCATCATCAGGTTATGCACGACATTACCGCTGCCCATAATCAGCACCCCTTCCCGACGCAGCGGCGCCAACCTTCTGCCCACTTCAAATTGAGCGGAACTGTCGGCCGAACCGTCGACGCTGACCATGACGACGGGTACGTCAGCTTGCGGATAAACATTGGCCAGAACGGACCATACGCCGTGATCAAGACCCCAATCATTGCCGGCGCGGCCGGCCGGTTCCAAAAGGCGCAGCACTTTTGCCGCTTCTTCCGGACAGGCCGGCGCCGCATAACGCAGCCGGTACAAGGCTTCCGGAAAGCCGTACATATCATCGATCTTCGGATTGTTGTCGGCTGTCCGCACATAAAGGCCCTGCGTATACCAGTGCGCCGATATAGCGACAATGCATCGCGGTTTTTCAAGGATCCGGCTCATTTTCCCCCACGTCGCCCTGGCTTTACTGTTCTCATCAATCGCATTCAGCGGTGACCCGTGACCGAAAAAAACAACGGGCATCATGTCTTTATTCACCATCATCTATTCCCCCTCTATTCATCATTCTGCCGGTCAAAACGTAGGGCTGTCCTTCAGTCTCCATGGTCGACGCTGCTACGACAGGCAAACACCAAAAAGGGCGGACACGCGCGCCGTTTTACCCGCTGCTGCCCAAAAGGAGGCCTTATCGGCCCGCAGCCGGTAACGAACCCGATAACTGTCCCGCGCTTTCCTGATTACACCGTTCCGTCGCTGCCTTTTGCGTTCTCCGCCGCCGGCTCCTTTGCCTATACCGTAAAGCGTTCAAAATCCTTCGCACAATTAGTCGGATAAAATTCGGTAACCGTATATGCTGCAATGCCGTGCACATGAAACGGATCTTCTAAAATGATCGCCTCCATTTCCTTTTCATCAATGGCATTAAACAGAATTATGCCGCCTGTTCTCGGGTTCTTCCTCCCGGAGCAAATAAACTTGCCTGCACGGTAATATTTTTCCAAAAAAGCCCGATGTTCCGGTAAATATCTTTCCACCTCTGCCAACGGTTTGACATAGTTCAGATCTGCAATATACACTGGATCATCTCCCCTTTCCTCCAACGGCTCCACATACTTGTTCATCATGCGAATTTGTCCTCTTATACGGATACTTCATTCGGCGTCGTCCTGAGTAAAATTTTACGGCTCCCGGCAACAATAGTCAATCACTTCCCCGCTTTTTGGTGATCCCGTTTTAGCTGCACTTGAAAACTATATAAAAAACGATCTCTCATGACGGAGAGATCGCCTGTATATCCGTGAGCCGGTTCGGCTTCGGCCTGCGGAGCGGAAGATTAATCGCCGGCAGCCTCTCGTTCCGCTATATTTTTATCAAATAAGGCGTCGGCAAATTGCACGGGATCAAAGGGACGGAGATCATCAACACCCTCGCCGACACCGATCCAGCGGACAGGTACGCCCAATTCCCGCTTTACCGACAAAATCACGCCGCCTTTGGCCGTACCGTCAAGCTTCGTCAAGACGACGCCGGTCAACGGAACGACGTCACCGAAAAGCTTCGCTTGGCTGACCGCGTTCTGCCCCGTCGTCGCATCAAGTACCAACAGCGTTTCCTGGGGCGCACCGTCAATGTTCTTACTGGCAACGCGCGCCATTTTTCGCAATTCTTCCATCAAATTCGACTTGGTATGCAGCCGCCCTGCCGTATCGACGAGCAGGACGTCGATCTTCCTGGCCTTGGCCGAAGCGGTCGCATCGAAAACGACGGCAGCCGCATCGGCTCCCTCCTGGTGCTTGATGATCGGCACGCCGGCACGCTGCGCCCAGATTGTCAACTGCTCCGAAGCGGCGGCGCGAAAGGTATCGCCGGCAGCAACCATGACGGATTTTCCTTGCTGCATGTAGTAGGACGCCAACTTGCCGATCGTCGTCGTTTTGCCGACGCCGTTGACTCCGACGATGAAAATAACATTCGTCGTTCCCGTCGTGTCGGGAAGGGGCGCTTCATTTTCCGCCAACAAGGCGACGATGGCCTTTTCCAAATAGGGCACGACATCTTTACCGTCCCTGATCTCCTTGCTCCTGACGCCTTCGCGTATTTTTCCGAGTAAATATTCCGTCGTTTCTACGCCGATATCACCGGTAAGCATGACGGCTTCCAAATCATCGTACATTTCCTCGTCTATTTTGGCATAGCCGCGAACGACCGTTTCGATATTGCTGATTAATGAATGCTTCGTTTTTTCCAGCCCTTGCCGCAATTTAGAAAAAAATCCCATGATCATCTTCCTTTCTCCAGTAACGTATCCACTTCAACCGTCAGAAGGCGGGATATCCCTTTTTCTTCCATCGTCACGCCCTGCAATGTATTCGCCGCTTCCATCGTCTGCCGTCTGTGAGTAATGACGATAAACTGCGTATTGCCGCTGTAATTTTTCAAATACCGCGCCATGCGTTCGACATTCGCCTCATCCAAAGCGGCATCTACTTCATCGACCAGACAGAACGGCGCCGGATGATAAGCCAAAAAAGCCAGCAGCAACGCAATGACGGTCAACGCCCGTTCGCCGCCGGAAAGCAGCGTCAGCGGCTGCTGTTTCTTCCCCGGCGGCTGAATCATAAATTCAATTCCCGCCGTTAACACTTGATGACTGTCCGTTAACAGTATCTTTGCTTCACCGCCGCCGAAAAGACGGCTGAAGACATTCTGGAAATGACAGCTAATTTCCTTGAAAGCAGCGCTGAACTGTTCAGCCATTGCCTTGTCGATCTCGGCCACCACGGCTGTCAGTTTGCGGCGCGCTTCCAGCAAATCGTCGCATTGTCGCTGATAAAAGGCATGCTTTTCAGCGGCACTTTCATATTCTCTGTCTGCATTCGGATTGATCTGCCCCAAGGCAGCAATTGATTGCTGCAAATCGCGCAGTGTCCGCTGAAGTTCTTGCAAAGATCCTTCACGTCGTTTTTCCATCGCCTCTGCCCGGGATAATCCTTGCAGCGCCAGACGCTCTTCACTGCGACGTATTTCTCCGCCGTACTTTTCTATCAGTATATTCTGCCCGTTAATGCGGTGATCCCAGTGTTCCAATGCATCCCGCAGCTGCTGCAGCGCTTCTTCCAATTCCTTGTTCTTGCGGAAATTATCTTCTTTCGATCGGTAAAATGCGTCCTTATCCCGTTCCTTCTGCATCAGCTCCTCTTCCTTCTTCTGCAGATGGGCCTGAACTTCGCCATAAAGCCGCGTCAGTTCCTCTTCTTTAGCGGCAAGATCTTGCCGTCTTTTGACGTTTCCTTCGGTTTCCTCCATCAGCTGTTGCAGCCAGTCTCCATTCTGAGCCAGTTGTATCTCCGCATGGCGGACTTGTTCCTGCAATGCCGCAACTGCTACTTGACGTTCTGTCACCGTTTCCCGACAACGTTCCGCTTCGGCCAAGGCGGCCGCATGCATTTGACGCAACGCCTCGTTTCCTTCTTCCGGTTCGTTCTGCCAGCGCGTCAACGTTTCATTGGCTGCGACCAGTTCGGCTTGAATATCGGAACGAAGTTCTGTCAGTGCCTCCAGCTTCCGAATTGCTTCCTGCAAGGAGACCGACAACCTGTCCGCCTCTCGCCGTGTCGTCTCAGCCTGCCAGCGAACCTGCTGCAAATCTTGTTCACGCTGACGAAGCGTTTTTTCCTGCGCCGCGACAGCAGCCGACGCAGCCGTCTCTTCCCGCTGACAAACGGCGGCCTTATGACGCAATTGAAGCAGTTCCTCCTCACAACGGTCATACTGACTGCGCAGTTCGTGCAGAAGAACCCGCCTGCCGATCAGCGACCCCTCCCGCTTCTGATTGCTGCCGCCGGTCAGCGATCCACCGACATGGAACTGCGTGCCATCAAGGCAGACGATCCTCAATCTGTACCCGTATTTCCGGGCGACGGCCGAGCCGGTATCCGCCGAATCGGCAATCAACGTCTTTCCCAAAAGAGAAGAAAAAACACCGGCATATTTACCATCATACCAGATTAATGCATCGGCAAAACCGGCGATTCCCTTTTCTTCGGCGGCGGCAGTCTCTTCGGCCGTCCGCTTCCTCGACTTGACCGTATTGAGCGGCAAAAACGTCGTCCTGCCGCCGTGCTGCTGTTTCAAATACCGGATCGCCGCACGGGCGGCTTCTTCATGTTCGACGATAACATGGCGCGCCGCCCCGCCAAGAGCGACATCGACGGCGACGGCATACGCCGCCGGTATCGCGCAGAGCTCCCCGACAATGCCGCATACATGATTGCGCCACGGCTGGTTAGCCGCCAAGACCGCCTGCGCGGCCTGCCCCGCTCCTTCATGGGCTTCTTCCATTCCGGCTAAAACACGAATGCGCTGCTGCAATCGTTCCGCCTCATTATGCCGTTGCCGTTCTTTGCGGATTGCGTCTTCAACGGCAGCAACTGCTTGTTGCCGTACCGTTGCGGCCTCGGCCATGGTCTCGCGGCAACGTACGGCGAGCTTTTCACTTTCGATCAGCGCGGACGCGGCAGCTGTATGTCCCTGACGGGCCTGCTGCAACAACGCTTCCTGCTCCTGCCGGTCGGCTTTAAGCTGCCCGACGGTCGCCGCGTTTTCTTCCAAACGCCGTTGCAAATCGGCTATATCACGCTGAATCATGAACAGCTTTTGCTGTCGTGACGCAGCGGCGGCAACGGCCTTATCCAAATCGGCGGCGACCTGCCGGGCGCCCCTCTCGGCCTCCCCCAGCAGCGACGCAGCCAAATGCTGTCCCTGCCTGGCGGCGGTAAGCGCCTTTTTCTTGCTTTCCAATTCTCCGGCAAGCTCCTGCTGCCGTACCTCAGCTTTCTTTCTTTTTTCTGTCGCGACGACACCTTCTGCAGCCAGGTCTTTTGCATTTTCCGTCAGAGATTGCCGTCGTTGTTCAAAGGCTTCGGCCCGGCTCTTCAAACTTTCCCACTCATTCCGAGCGGCTGCGGCAGCTTCATCAAGACGGCGCATCGCCACGCTTTCGCTCTCCATGGCGGCCATCAGCCGCTGCCGTTCTCCTTCGCTGCAGGCTACGCCCTTCGCCGCCGCTTCCCGTTCCTGAAGTGCCATATTGCGATTATTTTCAGCCTTACTCAGGAGACGCTCGTAGTTACGCAGTTCCTGTAGAACCAGCGTCCCTTCATAAGCCTGCCTTTCACCGTCAAGATGACGAAAACGCTGCAGCTTGTCGGACGCTTGCCGCATCGGTTCCAGCCGCTCTTCAAGAATCGTCATCATATCGTGAATACGTTCCAAATTACGCTCTGTTTCACTTATCTTGCGCAGCCCTTCTTCTTTACGCCCCTTAAAGCGACTGATGCCGGCTACTTCTTCAAAAATAATCCGCCGTTCTTCAGGCTTGCTGTTCAAGATACGATCCACGCGATTCTGCCCGATAACCGCCATTGAATCCTGTCCGATTCCGGTATCGGCAAAAAGATGATGAATATCCTTCAGTCTGCACGGCCGCTTATTGATATAAAATTCACTGTCTCCGGAGCGAAAATAACGTCTTGTAACGGCGACTTCCGTAAAATCAATATCCAGCGCATGATCGCTGTTGTCAAAATAAAGGGATACTTCGGCAACACCGTGCGGTTTGCGCTTTTCCGTTCCCGAAAAAATGATATCTTCCGATTTTTGACCTCGCAGCTGCCGAATATTCTGTTCTCCCATAACCCAACGTACGGCATCGGAAATATTGCTTTTGCCGCTGCCGTTAGGCCCGACAATGGCCGTAATGCCTTTATCAAAAGTCAATACCGTTTTATCGGCGAAGGACTTAAATCCCCGCAGTTCCATTCGTAATAATTGCAACGTCCACTCCTCTTTCTACGACAGCCATGCCAATACAGTGAAATAAATGACGGGAATGAAAGCAGCCGGCAGATAATCGGCGACTTTCAGCTTAACAATACCGAGTAAATTCAAGCCGATCGCCAAAATAAGCAAATTGCCTACGGCATTTAATTCCCGTACCACATCGGGAGTCATCAACGGTGACAAAACGGATGCAAAAAAATAAAACAGCAGCTCATAAACGATAACGACAAGCCCGACCGGTAAAATACCGACACCGTAAACGGAAGCAAAAAGGAAGGCCGACACAAAATCCAGCACCAATTTTAAATACAGGAGCGACGGATCGTTAACCAGCGCCGCCTGTATCGGCCCCAAGATCGCCCTGGCGCCGACAATTTGTAAAACGGATAAAGTAACGAAGCCGTCAACGAATCTGGCATCATTGCCGGCATGCAATTTTTCTTTCAACACCTCGCCGACATGCTGCATCTTATCTTCCAGCGAAACGATCGTACCAATCAAGGCGCCGAGACTCATGCTGACCAGTACCAGCAGCCAATTCTCCGTTTTGATGGCTCCTTGTATGCCGATACCGATGTTGACCAGAGCAATGGCGGAAAATAATGCTTTTTCCCATTTTTCCTCAAACCATTTCCCTAAAAAAATTCCCAGTAACGCCCCGGCCGCCGTACTGAGACCGTTAATAAAAATTGCCAGCAAAACCTGTTCCTCCTCTTATCCGCATGGTGTGGACCTAATAAATATATGCGTTCTTATTATAACAAAAAAAGCCTTTCCTCTCCAGTATTCCGCTGCAATGCAACTGCCGGGCGGCAGTACGCCCGCACCGTGTAAAAACGAGGGAAATACTCCGTCTCCCCTTGACTTACATCACTGAATATGATTATATTAAATTTAGAATTTTCGGAATAATCGAAAAAGGAGGCGACGCCATGATTGACGTATACAAACATAATAACGGTCACCTGGAAGAAAACATTTCTTTGGCGGTCGCTGAAAAAGGCTCCTGGATCAATGTCGTCAATCCTGATTCCGATGATTTGCAATTGGTTTCGATGATTACGGAAATCCCGACGGATGTTTTAAAAACACCTCTCGATACGGAAGAACGTTCACACGTTGAACTGGAAGATAATTATATCTTCGTCGTCATCAACATTCCGATCATCTTGGAAACGGACAGCTACGATACGTTGCCTCTCGGCATCTTCATTACGCCGGACTTTATCGTAACCCTCTGCATTCAGGAAACCGATGTTCTCCATTCTTTTACGGAAAACAAGTACCCCTTCTTTTACACGTTCAAAAAAACGCGCTTTCTCTTTCAAATACTTTACCGGACGGCAACCTTATTCTTAAAATATCTGCAGCAAATCAACCATCGCACAGATGACATCGAGAGCGTGCTGCGTCACTCCATGCGAAACAAAGAATTCTTCATGCTGCTGGAGTTGCAGAAATCCTTGACCTTCTTCACTTCGGCACTCCGCGGCAACGGCATCGTAATGGAACGGCTCATGCGGCTGCGGCGCAATACGGCGTTGCACCATCTTCTGAAAATGTATGAAGAAGATGAAAATTTGTTGGAAGATGTCATCATTGAAAACAAACAGGCGATTGAAATGGTCGAAATGTATTCCAACGTCCTTATCAGCATGTCCGATACGTTTGCTTCCATTATTTCCAACAACCTGAATATGGTCATGAAGTTTTTGGCCTCCATTACGATTATTCTGGCTGTGCCGACAATCGTTTTCAGCCTCTGGGGCATGAATGTCAGCGTCCCTTTTTCTTCCAACGAATTCGGATTTTATTACGTTATCGGCATTTCCCTGCTCGGTTCCATCTGCGCTTTCGCCATGTTATGGATGAAAAATCTGTTTTAAGACGAATACAACCCTGCTGCAAGCAGATGCAGCAGGGCTTTCTTTATTTAATCATGCTTTTGATCGGCTCAAAGCTGCGTCGATGAATCGGACAAGGGCCGAAAGCAAGCACGGCGTCGCGATGGCGCTGCGTCAAATACCCTTTATGCACGGCAAAGCCGTATGCCGGATATGCGCGGTCGTATTCCTGCATCAGCCGGTCACGCGTCACCTTGGCGATGATTGAAGCGGCCGCAATGGAAGCGCTGAGAGCGTCACCGCCGATAATGGATCGATGCGGCACGGATAGCTGCGGCAAGGGCATGGCATCGCAAAGAACAGCCTCTGCAGCCGTCGACAGCGTATTGACCGCTTCGTACATGCCCGCCTGTGTCGCATGGTAAATATCAAGCTCGTCAATTTCCTTCTCCGTCTTCGCGATACAGGAAACGGCGACGGCGTGTGTCATAATTTCGTCATAGAGACGGTCCCTCTTTTTCGGTGATACCTTTTTGCTGTCATTCAGCCCGGGACAAACCCACAGCGGCGGCAAAATGACGGCAGCAATCATGACCGGGCCGGCAATTGGGCCGCGACCGGCTTCATCAACACCGGCAACATGAAAGATCCCCCGGTCATAATACGCCTTCTCCAACCGATACATCTCTTCCAATCGCTTCAGTTCCTCTGCCTGCCGCTGCATGCGTTTGAAAAAAGATGTTGCCAGATTCCGAACCGACCGCCTCGCATCACCTCGCATGGCCGTCAATATCGCTGTCTTGTCCGCATCGGGTGACAGGAGCAGTTTCTGCAATTCCGCTACCGTAAAATCTCCGCTGTTCATCGCACTTCACCGCCTTCGGCAAAATCTTCCGGAAAATCCAATGAAATTAAACCGATACGCCCTTCCCGGTAATCTTTCAAAATCAGCTTATACGTTTTTTCCAAGTCTACCGTACCGCCGCCGACAATGCATCCCCGCTTTCTGCCGATCGCCTCAATTGTTTGCGCCGCCGTCACCGGCAGTGCGTCAAGCTTAAATCGATTCCGCAACGCTTCCGGATATCGCGCCGTCAGTTCTGTAATCAACTGCCGAACTACGTCTTCCATATCAAAAACCGTATCGGAAATTGCTCCCGTAGCCGCTAAGCGATAAGCGCTCACCTGATTTTCCAGCTTCGGCCACAATACGCCGGGAGTATCCAACAACTCCAACTTTTCCGCAAGGCTCACCCACTGCTTTCCTTTCGTTTCTCCGGGCTTGTCGGCAGTCTTTGCCGAACGCCTTCCGGCAAGGCGATTGATCAGCGTCGACTTGCCTACATTGGGAATCCCTAAAATCATGGTTCGTACCGAGCGCGTTTTCAGCCCTCTCGCCTTCCAGTGCGCCAGCTTTGGAGCCGCTAACTGACGGATCAGGTGCAGCAAACCCTTAACATCTTTGTCGTCCTTACTGTTCAGCGCGATGACAGGCCTTCCCCCTTGAGCATAGTATGCTGTCCACGCTTTCACCTTTTGCGGATCCGCCAAATCAGCCTTATTCAGTACAAGCACAGACGGTTTCTGACCGATCAGCCGCCCGATCATCGGATTCGCGCTGCTATAGGGAATACGGGCGTCGACCAGTTCGACAATAACATCAATAACCTTTATATTTTCTTCAATCAATCGCTTTGCTTTGGCCATGTGGCCGGGATACCAATTTATCAACATAATAACTAAAAACGCTCCGTTCTTTTGATTTATCATATTTATTGTAGATGAATCGTAACGGCAAGTAAAGACGGCCGGCAAAAAAAGATCTATGCCACATAAATGGCATAGATCTTTTATCTTATCCCTTGCGGGTTTCCGACAATTCGCACACATGTTCGATGAAATCGTCTATTTCCTTAGCGCCTAAGTCCCCTTTGACACGGTCGCGTATGGAAATAGTGTTATCTTCCATTTCCTTGTCACCGATAATGCCCATATAGGGAACCTTTTCCATCTGCGCCTTTCGAATCTTATAACCGATCTTTTCATTGCTTTCATCAACTTCCGCACGAACGCCGAGTTTTTTGAGCTGCCCCTGCAAGCGTTTGGCATAACTCAGATGACGTTCCGAAATCGGCAAAAGTTTGATCTGTACCGGGGCCAGCCATACGGGAAACGCACCGGCATAGTTTTCGATCAAAATACCGATGAATCGTTCAATGCTGCCGAAACAGGTCCGGTGGATCATGACGGGACGATGCTTCTGCCCGTCTTCACCGATATAGGTCATGTCAAACCGTTCCGGCATCAGCATATCGAGTTGAATCGTGCCGCACTGCCAGGTACGGCCGATAGAGTCCTTGACATGGAAATCCAGCTTCGGCCCGTAGAAGGCGCCATCTCCCTCATTGATCTGATAAGGAACGCCTTTTTCTTCAATAGCTTCGCGTAAGGTCTGCGTTGCGAGTTCCCAAATTTCATCACTGCCCATGGAATCTTCCGGACGAGTTGACAGCTCTACATGATAATCCAAGCCGAACGCCTTATACGCTCTGTCAAAAAGATCAAGGACACTGCCTATTTCCTGTTTAATCTGACTGGGAAGCATAAAAATATGCGCGTCATCTTGCGTGAAGCTGCGGACACGGAAGAGACCGTGCAAAGCGCCGTGAAGTTCATGACGATGTACCAAGCCCAGTTCAGCCGAACGGATCGGCAGATCACGGTAGCTGTGAACATTACTCTTATAAATCAAGATGCCTCCGGGACAGTTCATCGGCTTGATCGCGTACGGTTCATCATCAATCGTCGTAAAATACATATTATCGCGATAATGATCCCAATGTCCTGACTGCTCCCACAATTTCCGATTCAAGATGATCGGCGTGCTGATTTGTTCATAGCCGAATTCTTCATGCAATTCATTCCAGAATTTCAAAAGCGTGTTACGAAGAACCATCCCTTTATTGTGGAAGAACGGGAACCCGGGCCCTTCTTCATGAAAACTGAACAGATCCATTTCCTTCCCGATTTTGCGATGATCCCGCTTTTCCGCCTCTGCGAGCATCGTCAAATATTCTTCCAGTTGATCTTGGTTTTCAAAAGCCGTTCCGTAAATTCGCTGCAACATTTTATTCTTTTCATCGCCGCGCCAATAGGCCCCGGCAACAGATTGCAATTTAAAGGCTTTTACCTGCCCCGTCCGTTCTACATGGGGACCGGCGCAAAGATCAACGTATTCGCCCTGCCGGTAAATGGAAATCGCAACATCGGCGGGCAGATCGTTAATCAATTCCACTTTATAGTCTTCATGCAAATCAGTGAAAAGTTTGATCGCTTCATCTCGGGAAAGCGTTTCTGCTGTTATCGGCAAATTTTCTTTAACGATTTTATTCATTTCCGCTTCAATATCGGCAAAATCATCTTGCGCGAAACGGTGCTCCGTATCCAGATCGTAATAAAAACCGTTTTGAATAGCAGGACCAATCGCGAGCTTTACGTCACTGTAAAGGCGTTTAATAGCCTGCGCCATAATGTGAGCCGCCGAATGACGAAGCGTATCTTTTCCTTCTTGGCTGTCAAAAGTGCAAAACTCTACTTGAGATCCATTAACAATCGTGCGGCGTAAATCCGTCACCACTCCGTCTACCTTTGCGACCAACACTTTTTTCGCCAAGCTGTTGCTCAATTGTTGAACAGCATCATACAGAGAAATCCCATCGGCAAATTCTTTGTTACTGCCGTCTTTTAAAATTATTTCTGCCATGATTATACCTCCTTAAATAAAAAAGACCTCATCCCAAAGGGACGAGAGTCTTATTCACGCGGTTCCACCCTATTTACCGAAAGTATCCGGTATCTTGAGCGCTGTAACGTAGCGACCGCACAAACATACTGTTTTCAGTTTGTGAGCTCCGAGGTGGTGACAAGAGACATTTCACAGGATACTTTCAGCATACATATCCTTCTCTGTAGAGAAATCGGCATCTTGCCTTGTCCTCATCTTTACTGATTACCTATTTATATGTTTGCATAAATTATACGTCTGCACGATACATATGTCAAGTACGCCAAATAAAGTTTGCCTGCATTCTGCTGCGTATAAAAAGAAGACTGTCGATTCAGACAGTCTTCTCAGTCGTACAATGCTGCTTAACCTTTAATCTTTTTAATAGCTTCCGTAATCATCGGAACGATCTGGAAAGCGTCGCCGACAATACCATAATCGCAAACTTTGAAAATCGGAGCATCTTCATCTTTATTGATTGCAATGACGCAATCGGAGCCGCTCATACCGGCTAAATGCTGAATGGCACCGGAAATACCGCAGGCAACATAGATCTTCGGGCCGACAGTTTTACCCGTCTGTCCGACCTGATGAAGGGCGTCAATCCAACCGGCGTCAACAGCGGCACGGGAAGCACCGACAGCACCGCCAAGAGCGTCAGCCAATTCTTTCAGCATACCCGTAAACGGTTCGGAACCGTTCATGCCGCGGCCACCGGAAACGATGATATCGGCTTCTTCAATTTTAATACCGCCGCCGCCTAATTTAATGAGTTCAATGAATTTCGTCAAGAAATCAGCATCCGTCAATTCTACGGACATATCGATAACTTCACCCGTTGCATTGGCATCCGGTTCCGGTTTCTTGAATACGTTCGGACGAACTGTCCCCATTTGCGGACGATTGTCACGGCAAATGATTTCAGCCATGATGTTACCGCCCAGTGCCGGACGGGTCCAGACGATAGTTTTGCCGTCTTCATCAACAGCCAGGCTCGTGCAGTCGGCAGTTAAACCCGTTTTCAGTTCATTGGCAACGCGGGGGCCGAGATCACGACCAATATTCGTAGCACCAACGAGATATACATTCGGTTTAACTTTTTCAAAGAAATCCGTTAAAGCTTTTGTATAAGCCGTCGTGTTGTAGTTTTCGAATTTAGGATCATCATACACATACACTTTTTTTGCACCGCTGGCAATAAGTTCCTGTGCCAAGGGTTTTACGTTATGGCCAATCAGTACAGCGCCAACTTCGTCACCAATGGTGTCAGCCAGTATTTTGCCCTGACCCAACAGTTCGAAAGCTACGTTACGTAATTTGCCTTCAAATTGTTCAGCGATTACATATACGCCTTTGTATTCTGCTACATCCATCTTCACTTATCCTCCTTAGATTATATGATCTTTTGTGCAGTCAATTTTTCCATCAACGTTGCTACAGCTACACTCGGATCTTCTTCCTTGATGATGAGACCCTGTGTTCTCTGAGGCGGAGTGAAAATTTTGCGAACCTTTGTCGGAGACCCGGACAAGCCGATGAGCGATTCATCAACTTTAATATCTTCTGCAGAAAGCGTCGGGATTTCACGACGTTTTGCTTTCATTGTGCCGCGAATGGTCGGGAAACGAGGTTCATTCAATTCCTTAACTGCAGTGATCAAAACAGGGAAGTTAGCTTCCGTTACGATGTAGCCTTCTTCGTTCTGTTGTTTAACCGTAACTTTGGTGCCGTCAACGTCAATATGAGCAGCATAGGTAATCTGCGGAATGCCCAATTCAGTAGCAACCTGCGGACCGACCTGAGCCGTATCGCCGTCAATGGCCTGCTTGCCGCAAAGAATGATATCAAACTGTTCGATACCTTTAATTTCAGCAACTTTCTTAACAGCCTGTGCCAAGCAATAGCCTGTAGCCAACGTATCGGAACCGCCGACCTTTCTGTCTGTGAGGAGATAAGCATCGTCAGCACCCATTGCCAAGCCTTCGCGCAATACTTCGACAGCCTGGGGTGGCCCCATCGAAAGCAATGTTACCGTTGCTCCCTGGTTATCCTTTAACTGCAGAGCTGCTTCCAGAGCATTCTGGTCAAAGGGGTTGAAAATGTTAGGAACGCCGGCGCGAATGACCGTATGTTTTACGGGATCAATCTTTACTTCTGCCGTGTCCGGAACCTGTTTGACACATACCAATATTTCCATATTACATTTGCCTCCTAAAAAATTTTTATTTTATTCAACAGGTCCGGTCATAAGGCCGGACCTGTATCCTAAACAATTTTA